>JACQED010000429.1 GCA_016200785.1 Chloroflexota bacterium | reverse complement strand
TCGGCGATCTGGCGCGGATGCCAGCCGTCGAGCGTGAATGAGACAGTCGGCACGCGGTGACTGTACCGCGCCGGGTCGGTGATGCCCCAAATCTTGAGGCCGGGGATCGTCCGCAGGCCGGCAATCAATCGCGCGCCGAGTTGCTTCTCGTATTCTCGGATCGCCGTCATTCCCCGCATCAACGTTTCCTGCCGTCGGGATTTGGGATTTGGGGTTTGGGATTTCGCCCCGAACGTCTCTCCGACCCACGCGATATATTCCAGCGCCCCCAGCGTCCCGGCGATCCCCTCGTGATTCTGCGTCCCCGTCTCGAATTTGCCCGGCGGAGTGTTTTCCGCCGGGCGGACTTTGTAGGCGGGCAAGCGGTCGAGCAGATCGCGCTTTCCGTACATCACACCGACGTGCGGGCCGAAGAACTTGTAGGCCGAGCAGGCGAGAAAGTCACAGTCGAGGGCGCGGACGTCGGTCGGGCCGTGAGGCGCGTATTGAACGGCATCCACGAACGCGAGCGCACCGGCGGCGTGCGCCATCTCGACGATGGTCTTCACGTCGTTGATCGTCCCGACCGCGTTCGAGGCGTAGCCGACGGCGACGATTTTGGTGCGGTCGCTGATCTGCGCCTCGAAGTCGGCCATATCGAGGGTGCAATCCTCTTCGCGGATGTCCACCCATTTGACGACCGCGCCGCGATCTTCGGCGACCAAAAGCCACGGGGCGATGTCGCCGTCGTGGTCGAGGCGGGTGACGACGATCTCGTCGCCGGGGGCGAGCCAACGGCCGAGGGCGCGGGAGAGGGCGAAGGTCAGCGTCGTCATGTTCGCGCCGAAGATAATCTCATCGGGCGAGGCCGCGCCGAGGAAGTCGGCCATCGCCGCGTGCGCCTCGTGCAACATCGCGTCCGACTCGACCGACGTGCGAAACGCGCCGCCGTGATTGGCGTTGGTGCGCGTGAGATAGTCGGCCATGCGCTCGACGACACGCCGGGGCACCTGCGTGCCGCCGGGGTTGTCGAAGAAGATCGCGCCGCTCGCCAGCGCCGGGAATTGTGCGCGGATGAGAGTGGGATCAAGAGTCATGATCTGTGCCAGTCAGTTTCCTTTGCTTCCCTCGTTTCCTTCGGTTTCCTCAGTGGCAGTTTCATCTTCTACTTTCTCCTCTTCCGTCCGGCCCTCGTAGAAGAAGAGCAGAAACGCCGCGCCCCCTTCGGCCAGCGAATGCATCTCAGTCACTTTGCCGACATACTTGTCGAAGCCGAGGGGCACGTGGCGATAGAGTTTGCCATCGCTCGTCACCCGGCCGATATACTCGTCCGGGCCGAATTTTGTGTGGTGGGTTTTGCCGGTCGTCAGGTCAATGCGACCCAGATATTCATCAGGCCCGAAGCGGGTGTGATAGACCTTGCCCGTGTTCAGCTCGACGCGGCCCACGTACCTGTCCGGCCCGAAGCGCGTCTCGTAGACCTTGCCGTCGTCCGGGCTGACGTGGCCGAGATACTCGTCGAAGGCAAGGGGCTTATTGCGGTAGATTTTTCCCATGAATCTCCCCCTATTGCTTCGGCACCATGAAGGGCACAGCCAGCCCTTTGTCGAGCAATTCTTTGTTGAGATGCCGGCCCTCTTTCTTGATCCGCTCGAGGTCCGCCACGCCGGGCAGATACCAGATGTCGGCCAGGTATCGGCCATACTTTTCGGCCTTGTACGTCGTGACGTAGACCGTGCTGCCGGCCGGCAGGGCCTGCTCGACGTAGGCTTTAGCCTTCAGCCCGGCTTCTTTGTCTTGGCCGACGACCTCCGGCGTGTTGACGCCGACCAGCCGCACGTCGGTGATCGTGCGCACCGTCAGCCCCAGGTCAATGTCGAGATACAGCGTGTCGCCGTCCACGACGCGGGCGACTTTGGCTTTGTAGGAATACATAGCGGGTCTCCTTTTTTCGATTACTCTGCGGTAACAACGGTTGACAGGGTGGAGGAGTTGGAGTAATCTATGGGTGTGCCGGGTGGCCTCTCCGAACCTCTGGTAGCCAGTCCAGGGCTAAAGAAGGCATTAGCGGCGAAAGCCCCCCCCGGCTTTTTGATTCCTCACAGCACTTTCTCCACTTCAGCCCAAGTTACTTTCAGGTCAGGCTCTTTCAGCCCGACAAAAACCTGCCACGCGGCATCATGGGCTTTCGCCTTCTTGCCGATATGGGCGAACGCGATGGTCTCCGCGGCAACGTCTGCCCCCTCCCGATGGAACTTCAGAAGTAGCATGGCTTTGATATCGGCATCATAGCCCGGATACTCGCGATCGATTTCTATGACGACGTCCGGAATGATGACGACATCTTTGAGCAGCAGTAGCAGAGCGGCAGTATACAGCCGCACCAGCGCCCGCGCTCCCGTGATCTGCCGGCGCTTGAGCGTGGCGAAGGCTTTGCGCTTCACCGCGGCGGGCATTGCCAACGAGCGGGTATCGCCGTCAGCGTAGGCCCACACCGTCATCCGAGCATCCTCCAGTCGTCCACTTTGGTCAACCTGCTTTTTCAACTCCGATCAATTTCGCCGTGTCGAGTCCATCGGGCAAATTGTTGGACCCGGCCCACCGACCCGTCGTCGAAGCATTCGCATCTTTTAGGACGATGTTCAAGCGCGACGGCCATCATTTTAGAACAACCTACGCAGAAGTCAAATGAAAGTGGTACACTTTGCCGACCATTCGAGACGAGCGAGGTTCGGCTGACAAGCCCGGAAAACAAAAAGCCCCTTTCGGGGCGATGTATTTTTCAGAATCGTCGTCAGGCTACGGCCAACGGGCTAAGCAAATGAACCACTTCGAGGCCGTCATCCAGTTTCGGCCAGTACACCACAAAACCACCCGGCTCGATCTGCCAGTGGCTGAGTTGCTCTTGCGTGGCCTGGGCCAGAAAAGCATATCGCGCCAGAGGCACGCCGATCTCGCGCCCATCAGACAGCGCGATGTAAACCATGCTATCCGTGAATCGCACGGCGACGGCCGCCACCTCTTTCGCGCTATCCGAAGTGTTCATGCCACATCTTCATCGCTGGAATAGAACCCCACACGATATCCCTCGATCATCCGAAATGGCATTGAGATTCTTCGCCATTATACACGCATTGTCGGACGCGTCTGTGACCGATCTCGCATGAGGGCACCCCGTGGCTCCCCGTCGCCCTCTCAGCGTCCTCATCGGTCACATCCTCATCGGCCTCGGCGCGTTGATTTTGCTGGGCATCGGCGGCCTGTTCGGACTCGCGCTGATGTCGCGCCGAACGTCGCCGGGGGCCGGGGCCGCGCCTCAACCGTTGCTCGTGATGGGCACGCCGATCGCGTCGCCCACCGGCGAGGCCGTCCCCACCGACGTCGCGCCGCCGACGGCGACCGCGCTCCCGCTTCCCACGCCGCACGGATTCGATTTCGCGCCGACCATCGCCCCCACGGTCGTCGTCACCGTTCCGACGGCCGAGCCGTGGAGCGGGCCGAACAAGCCCTTCAACTGGCACGGGAGCGGAAGCCGCCTCGGCCTGCACGTCAGCCGCAACAGTTCGCCGTCGTTCATGCAGTTCGTCCGCGAAACGCATCCGACGGTGATGAAGGCAGTGGACGACGTGGGCTTTCTGGCCGAGGTGAAAAAAGTTTCGCCCGGCACGGTGACGGTCGGGCGTTTCGTCGTGGATCAGTCGGGCATGGGGCAGGGCAATCCGATCGAAAAGGCCGACGAGTTCGTGCAGGCGAATCTCGCGCGCTATCAGGCCAACCCCGGCGTGGATTTTTGGGAGGGCTGGAACGAGCCTGATCCGGGGCAGATGGATTGGTACGCGCAGTTCGAAGCGCGCCGCGCCTGCCGCATGTACGAACTCGGCTTTCGCGCGGCGGTCGGCGGCTTCAGCACGGGGACGCCGGAGATGGATCAGTTTCTCAAGTTTTTGCCCGCCATTCGCGCCGCGTATCATTGCGGCGGGATTCTGACTCTGCACGAATATGGCGCGCCGACGTTTGACCTGTGGTTCGGCAAGGGTTTGCCGGGGATGCCGGAGTACGAGGATCGCGGCGTGCTCGCCTTTCGTTATCGTTGGTGGTATCGTGACGTGCTGATCCCTGCCGGCTTGAGGATCCCGCTCGTCGTCTCAGAGGCCGGCGTGGATGGGCTGGTGGCGATGGGGCGCAGACCGGGGCCGGCCGGCCCGGGCTGGCTCGCGTTCCGCGATTGGTGGCGCGCGCAGGGACTCACCGACAACGCGGAGCAGTTCTACGTGGATCAATTGGCGTGGTATGATAAGTTGGCCCAGCAAGACCCGTACATGATCGGCTTCTGCGTGTACGGCGCGGGGGGCGCTGACCTGCCGGGCCAGGAGACTTACGAGCTCAGCAGTATCATGCCGTTGATCACGGCTTACGTGAAAGCGAATAGGTGAACGGGACGCTGGTGAACGCAGATGAACGCTGATTTGATTTGAATCAGCATCCCCCACCGACAGAGGATGTTATGCCCCGCGACTATGATCTGAAAGTGACCCCGCCCAGCCAACAGCGCCGCCCCGAATACGCGCTTGACGACGACGCGATCCGCGCGCATCTGGCCCGCGCACAGGTGGGCTACGTGGCGACGCGCTGGGAGACTCAACCGTTCGTCAACATGACGACGTTCTGGTACGACGCCGAGCGGCACGAGATAATCTTTCATTCGAATGCCACCGGGCGCGTGAGGGCGAACGCCGAGCAGTTCCCCGAAGTGTGCTTCGGGACGAACGAGGCCGGGCGGCTTCTGCCGTCGAACGTCGCGCTCGAGTTCAGCATTCAGTACGAGGGCGTCGTCGCCTTCGGCAAGATTCGCGTGCTGGAGGATGCCGAGGAGAAACGCCGCGCGCTGTACGGGCTGATCGGCAAATACTTCCCGCACATGCGCCCCGGCCACGAGTATCGCCCGATCACCGACGGCGAACTGAAGCGCACGAGCGTTTACGCCATCCAGATCGAATCCTGGAGCGGCAAACGCAACTGGCCCGCTCAGGCGGATCAGAGCGACGAGTGGCCGGCGTTGTCGGAGGAGGGGTTGAGGGAAGTGGGGCGAGGCTGGTCAGCGGATATGTAACGGATTAGCGGATAGATCATGGCAGTTGTGGACTCGAATCCATCGGCTAATCCGCTCTCCCATCCGCTGACCGGCCATCCGTTCCCTCCTCTCTTGGTTTTCAGGAATCACAATGAATTACACGACTCTCGTCTCCACCAGCCTTCTCGCCTCCCACCTCGACGATCCGGTCTGGATCATCGTGGATTGCCGCTTCGAGTTGAAAGAGCCGGAGTGGGGCTTCGCCGAATATCAAAAGGCGCACATCCCCGGCGCGGCATACGCCAGCCTTGACCGCGACCTCGCCGGGCCGATCACGCCGACGAGTGGCCGCCATCCTCTCCCCGACCCGGAGCAATTCAAAGCGCGGCTTTCCAATTGGGGGATCGACTCGAGCAAGCAGGTCGTCATCTACGACACGGCCGGCGGCGCGTTTGCCGCGCGGCTGTGGTGGATGCTGAGGTATTTCGACCACGACGCGGTGGCCGTGCTGGACGGCGGCTTCCCCAAGTGGATGCGCGAGGGCAGGCCGACCCGCGCCGGGATCGAGTCCCGCGCGCCCGCGCGCTTCGAGGGCGAGGCGCACCCGGAGTGGATCGCCGTCACAGAGGAAGTCGATCGGATCAGGATCGATCCAGCGTATCGCCTGATCGACGCGCGAACGGCGATTCGCTACCGGGGCGAGCAGGAGCCGATTGATCCGATCGCGGGTCGCATCCCCGGCGCGGCGAATCGTTTTCATGGCGACAATCTCACGCCAGAGGGGACGTTTCTGACGCCCGATGAATTGAAAGCGCAGTTCGAGGCGTTGCTGGGCGGTGTGCGGCCGGAGAACGCCGTGGTGTACTGCGGCTCCGGCGTGACTTCGGCACATCATCTCGTGGCGATGGAACACGCCGGGCTGAAAGGCGCGCGGCTCTATTTGGGATCGTGGAGCGAGTGGATAAGGGATGAGAGGCGGGCGAGGGCCAAGGGCTAGTGATTGGTGGTTGCAGATTGGGGATTGGGAGTTTCCATCTCTACCTCTTTGTCCAGCACGCCGCGATCGGCCGCAAGCGGCGAATTGGCGAGCGCCTCGGCCACCGACTCTTGCAGGCTCTTCTTCGCCGGCTTGCGTTTGCCGAGATCGCGCAGAGAGTTGAGCATGTAATCCACCATCCCCTGCGTGATCTTCTTGAGTGACTCGCCGGTCAACTTCTCCCCCTTCTCGAACCACATAATCGCCGCGTAGCCCATCACAACCGTCGTCGAAGAGGCGATGGCCGCCGACAATAGCCAGCCGGGCGGGCCGCCGAGCTTGCTCAGTTCTTGAAACAGGGTGCGGCCGAGAAAGCCGAGGCCGAACGTCACCGCGAGTTCCTTCGCGCGCTCCGGCGTGACGTCGTAGTTGTAGATGCGCGCGATGCCGAGGACGAGCGACGATTGCACTGCAAGCAGGGGAATCACGTCAACAATCGGCAGAGGCGCGAGGGCGATGGCGGCCGAGGTGGAGGCCGCGCCGGTGATGGCCGTCCACGCCAGCCGCCAGCGGTATTCGGGCAGGGCGCGGCCCAGCGCGGCGACGATCTCCGGCTCGGCTTTGGCAATCGCCACCAGCACCCGGTCGAGATTCTTTCCATCTTTCGCGGCGACGGCGATGATCTGCTCCGGCTTGAGGCGCAAATTCGCCGC
>JACQED010000428.1 GCA_016200785.1 Chloroflexota bacterium | reverse complement strand
GTGGCGAGCAGGCCGAGTGTCGGCATCAGCACGCCTTTGCTCAGTCGGGCGACGACCGGCGCGCGAACCACTTGCACTCCGCCGAGCGTTTCGTGGGCGGGCAGAGCCGGCGAGTAACGCGAGGTGAGCACCGTGACGACGTGACCCCGGCGCGCGAGGGCTTTCGCCAGCCGTTCGACGTAGATCGTCAAGCCGGAGACGTGGGGACGGTAGTAAGTCAGGCCGAGGAGTATTCGCATACCAAGTGAGGAAGTTTAGCGCGAAGGGAATTTGATCACTTTGCGGGCTTGGCGTCTTGGCGGTTCAAAGAATCCGCTGCGGCTTCCCCCGGCGCTTTGGCAAGAAAAGTCTGCGCCGAGCGGGCGAGGCCGGCGAGCGTTTCCCCGTATTGCGACAGCGCCCACCCCCCCAGCAATCCGACGAGGGCATAATTCAAGACGTGCACCACGACGGCGTAACTGAAGGCGGAACTTCGCGCAACGCCAAGCGGCACCAGAGCGGCGACTATGGCCGCCTCGTACACCCCTGCCTGACCCGGCGACGAGGGCACGGCGTAACCCAACGCCCCGACGCCTAATGCGAAGAGGGCCACCACAAATGACGGTCTGGGTATGAACGAGCACAGCAAGAGCCAACTGACGATGGCCGAGCACGTCCAGGTGATAAGCGACCAGAAGATCGCTATCGCCAACTGCCGAAAGTCCCGCAGGATTTCCAAGCCGCTGAGGAATGAGTCGGCGCGAACCAACCAACGCGCTAGCAAAGTGTTGAGGCGGGGAAGACGCCCGATGCCCCGGTTCCCCAAGGCCAGCAGACGAGAGCGATGGTGGGCGAAGATGACCAGTGCGGCGAAGCCGACGATGCCCATCGCGCCGACGGTCAGTCCCGCGGATTGAACCCAAGCGGCGGCGGCGACGAGCGGCAAAGTGATCGCAAGTATCACGGCGGTCATCAGCAGATCGAGAAGGCGCTCGATGATAATGGTCGAAAGCGCTTCCGCGCCTCCGACGGTTTTGCTGCGGCTCAGCAGATAGGCGCGCCCAAGCTCGCCCAGTCTCAGCGGGAGGGTGTTGTTGAGAAGGTAGCCGGCGTTGAGGGCATGAAACACCTCGCCGAGCGGGACTTGTGCGCGCAGAAGGCCGCGCCACCGAATCGCCCGAGTCACGAAGGCAAGGAACAGCACCAACGCGGCGGGGATCACGAACCAGTAGTTCGCGCCCGACAGCGCCTTGCCCAATTCAGCCGGCGGAATACCTTTGACGGCGAAGGCCAACGCCGCCAGGCTGATGACGATGCCAACGACTGTGCCCCAATATTTTCTCATCCCGCGCATTATAGCATTTCCCCTGCTCACGCCTCGAGAATGTCCACCGGCTTTTCTTCCACTTTTCGGCGCGGGATGCGGACTTCCTCGTGATAGGAGCGTTCGGTGTTCACCTGCCAGAGGTCGTGCGCCTCGCCGTCGAGATTGCGGACGGCGAGGATCGCCGTCAGCATCGAATGATCCTGATTGTTGTATTTGTGGAGGCCGTTGCGCCCGACCGTCTGCAAATTCTCGAACCCGGCAAGGAAAGTTCTTATCGTCTCAAGATGCCCGGCGTATTCGGAGTCGTAGACCGGGTAGGCTTTCTGCTGGCGCACGACGACGCCGTCGATCGCGTCGGCGGCTCGGGCGAGGCCGATCTGCTCGGCCTCGCGTTTGCCGAGATCGATCAAATCGGCATCGGGCATGCGCCACAGAGCGTCGCCCTCGGTGCAGAAGTATTCCAACCCGAGGCTCGACGTGTTCGGGTCAGGCACCATGTGCGGGCTCCAATTCTTGAAGTTCTGAACGCGCCCGACCTTGACTTCGGGGCTGTGAATGTAAATCCAGTTGTCTTCAAAGAGATGCGGGCGGTTGACAATCAGCACGACGGTGAGAAAGTCGCGGTACGACAGGCGGCGGGCCGCGTCGATCACTCCCGGCGGCGCGGGCGGATCGAGTTTGCAGATCAATTCGGCCAGCGGCATCGAGGAGATCACGTAGTCGCCCGGAATCGTTTTCTCCTCACCCGCATTCGACACGGCCACCGCCGTCACGCGCCACCCGTCACGCACCACCCGCACGACGTCGCACCCCAACCGCACTTCACCGCCCTTCCCCTCCACGGCCCGTGTCGCGTATTCCCACATCATGCCGGGACCGTGCGCCGGATATTCGAATTCTTCGATGAGCGTCTTGATCACTTCGCCCCTCGGCTTGAAGAGCGCATTCTTTATCGCCGCCGGAAGCGAGAGGCCCTTGATACGCTGCGCCGCCCACTCGGCGCGGATTTCGGTGCAGGGGATGCCCCACACTTTTTCGGTGTACGTCTTGAAGAAAATTTCGTACAACTGCCGGCCGAAGCGATTTGTCACCCACTGCTCGAAGTTTTCTTCAGTAGGGTAAGGGAATATCTGGAATTGAATGTAACTCAGGACGATGGCGAAGCTTCGGACAATGCCCATATTGGCGAGGGCATTGAAGGCGCGCAGAGGATAGTGAAAGAACTTGCCGTCGTAGAATATTCGAGACAGGCGCGGGCGGCGCAGGAACTCCGGCCCCATCCACGTGTGCCATAGATCGTTGACTTCGTGTACCTTCGTGAAGAAACGATGCCCGCCGATGTCGAAGCGGTAGCCTTTGTACTCTTCGGTGCGGGCAATGCCGCCGACCGTGTGATACCTTTCCAGGACGATCGGCCTGTGCCCGCGCTTCACCAGTTCCCAGGCGGCGGTGAGGCCGGCCGGCCCTGCGCCGATCACAATTACGCTCTTCTCCGTCATCGGGGTTTGCTTCTTCCCCTACCGGCAGTCACGGCGCACGCCCGGCACGCAATAGAGTCGCACAATCGGGCCGGGGCGCTCCCGCCGCTCCAATCCCCGGTAGTCAAACGACATCCTCGAGCCAATCGGCAGCACGCAATCCACGCTGTCAACGAACGGAGACCATGCCTTCAGCAGGCGCAGGTTCCCGGCGCGATCTGCGGGGATGTGGGGAAATCCGATGACCGATGGGCTGGCAGCTTCCCCCGTGCAATAGTTGCGGGGATGTGGGGAAATCCGATGACCGATGGGCTGGCAGCTTCCCCCGTGCAATAGTCCGTCTGAATCACATATTCGATCTGATGCTCAGCCGCAAAAGCGATAACAGTTTCGTCGGAGACCTGGCCGTTGAATTCCGGTCCGAACAGGTCATAGGACGGCCCCGGGCGGGCATCGGCCGGCAGATCGAGCCACCACTGATAAGTTGCCAAAGTTGAGCCCGTGATGGCCGCCTGTCTCGCAACGCTTCTTTCATTTCGCCAGAGAGGCACGGAATATACGAATGGATCACCGATGAGAATTGCGGCGTCCGGAGGCAGCAAGCGTTGGAGGTCTGCCACGGCAAGTTGACGGGTGTCGGGGCGAGCAAGCAATATGTCGGTCTGGATTGTCGGAAGCGCCTCCCAAGCGATGAGGGCCAGCGGGAGGAGGCCGACCGGCCAGGCTAATCGCTCGTGGCCGAGCCTGGCCATCAGCGAAGAAATCGCGAGCGCCGCTGACAAAGCAGCCAGAGGAATCAGCGGAAGCCAATAGTTGGGGTTGAGCGATCC
>JACQED010000427.1 GCA_016200785.1 Chloroflexota bacterium | reverse complement strand
CCGCCACCGGCTGAAGGTGTGCCGCTTTCTTCACCGATTCAATAATCCGCAGATAGCCGGTGCAACGGCATAGATTCCCGACCAGCGCATCGCGAATCTCATAGTCGCTTGGATTGGGATTGCGGTCGAGCAGTGACCGGGCCGAGATGAGCACGCCCGGAATGCAAAAGCCGCACTGCACGCCGCCCGCCTCGACGATCGCCTCCTGCACCGGGTTCAGTTGGCCGTCGTAGGCCAGCCCCTCGACGGTGGTGATCTTCGCGCCGTCGCATTCGGCGGCCAATACCATGC
Organism: Chloroflexota bacterium; assembly: GCA_016200785.1. Lineage (GTDB taxonomy): Bacteria > Chloroflexota > Anaerolineae > Anaerolineales > JACQED01 > JACQED01. The sequence goes on along the minus strand of JACQED010000427.1, from coordinate 13,494 downwards.
AGGAGTTCACCGGCTCGCCGTTGAGCATCACCGTGCAAGCGCCGCACTCGCCCGCCGCGCAACCGTTCTTCGTGCCGGTCAGCGCCATCTTCTCGCGCAGCATTTGGAGAAGCGTCATGTTCGATGCAACGTCCACCTTATCGGTCGTGCCGTTGATTGTAACTGTGATTCGATGATATGACATACTCGACTCCTCCCTAATGGCTGATAGCTTATGGCTAATAGCGTATGGCTGATGGCCCATCTGCCATCTGCTATTTGCTATCCGCCATCTGCTATCCGCCAATTCTCTCCCACACCTCGCTTACCGCTTTCCTCGTCAAATTCCTGACCATTAACTTGCGATAGTGGGCGCCGCCGCGCACGTCGTCGATCGGCGTGCAGGCGTTCATGGCCGCCTCGGCCGCGTCGGCGATGGTCGCCTCGTCGATCGGCTTCTCGGCCAGAATGAGTTCGGCTTGAGTCGGCACGAGCGGGACGGGCGCGACCGAGGCCAGCGCCAGCCGGAAACGATAGCCCGACGGGGCGCTTCTGTCGGGATAACCCAGCGCCGTCACGCCGACGATCGCCAGATCGCTCAGCGTGTTCCGGCCCAGTTTGATGTACTTGCCCGCCCAGCCTTCCGGCGCGACGGGGAATAAGAGCGCGGTGACGATGTCGCCCGGCTTGAGCGCCGTCTGGCCGGGGCCTTTGAAGAACGTGGTAAGCGGTTCCGTGCGCGCGCCGCCGACGCCGTGAACGCGCAGGGAGCCGTTCAGCACGAGGCACGCGCCGATGGTGTCGCCGGCCGACGAAGCGTTGCAAATGTTGCCGACGATCGTCGCGCGGGTGCGGAGTTGATAACTGGCGACGGTGTGGGCGGCCTCGGCCAGCAGGTGGTAATGCTCCTTCACCGGCTCGGAGGCGATGACTTGATTCATGTTCACCGCCGCGCCGATGGTCAGCCCGGAGGCCGGGTCGAATTTGATCTCGTTCGTCCCGTCCAGGCCTTTCACGTCGACGAGGTATTTTTCTTTCCAGAAGCCATCGCGCATACGGACGAAGGTATCGGTGCCGCCCATGAATGGACGCGCCTCGCCAGGATGCTCAGCCAGAAAGCGGCTGGCCTCGGCGAGGCTCGCCGGTTTGACGTAGTCGAACTCGGGGAGACCCGGAAGAGGATTCATCATGGGGATCACTTCCTCTCAAAGAGAGAGACCTGACAGGTCTCGGAAGACCTGTCAGGTCTGTGATGCTCAAGCCTTACAGGTTGAGATTCTCGCGTTCCTTGACGCCGAACAGCGACGGCGGCAAGACGAGGAACAGCACGTTCATCAGGATGCCGACGATCGCGGCGAACACAATCGCCGGGATGCCGTTCGGGAAGACCGCCGGGATCGCGAAGGGGAACAGGCCATTGGGCAGGAACAGGTTGCCCCCGATGCCCAGCACCAGGATGGTCGAGCCAACGGCCAGTTGGCGCGGCTCGAACAGGTTCACCTTTTCAGACTGGATCAGCGCAATACCTTGCATGCCGATCACGCCGAAGAGGTAAATCGAAAGCCCGCCGGTGACGGCCACCGGGATGGTGTTGACCAGCGCCGCCAGTTTGCCGACGAAGCCCAGCAGGATCGCCATGCCGCCGGCCGCCATCAGCACCGGCACCGAGTAGTTGCGCGTGATCGCCATCAGGCTGTTGTTCTCGCCGTAGTTCGTGCCGGCGCAACCGCCGAGCAGGCCGACGATCACATCGTCACTCCCATCGGCCACCAGATTCAGGCCGATGAGTTTCTTGATTTCGAGCGGCACGCGCCCCAGTTCCTTCGCCAGCGCGTCGATGTACAGGCTCATCTGGTACAGGTGAGCCGTGCTCTCGGGAATCGTGGCAATGGCGATCAGCGAGATGCTGACGACCACGGCCCAGGCGCGCGGATCGGCGAAGGCCGGGAAGGTGATGTTGGGCACGCGCAGCCAGGCGGCCTGGTTGACGAGATCGAAGTTCACCAGGCCGAACGGAATGGCGACGACGTAGCCGACGATCGCGCCCAGCAGGATGGGCAACATGCCCCACACGCCCTTGCCCTGCAGGTACACCGAGAAGGCGATGGTCACGATCAGCGTGATGAAGCCGACCAGCCAGCTCACCGACCCTTCGCCGGGCTTGAGTCCGCCGGCCATGTTCAGCGCGGCGCCCGCCAGCGCGATGCCGATGACGATCGCCACACTGCCGGTGATGACCGGAGGCAGAGCCTTGTCCAGCGCTTCCTTGCCGATGCGCATGATCAGCAGGCCGACCAGGATTTCGACGACGGCCGTGCCGATGATGCCAACTTGAACCAGGCGAACTCCCTCGGGGCAGTAGAACGTCGCCGGGTTGCTGAAGCAATCTTTGGCATACAGACTCATCGCCGTCACGACGACGGTGATGTAGGAAAAGCTGGAGCCGTAGTACATCGGGATGCGGCGGCCCGAGACCAGCAGAGCGACGATTGTCCCGACGCCGCTCGCCAGCAGGGTCACGCCGACGTCAAATTTGGTGAGGATTGCCACCAGAACCGTGGCCGGGAACATGGTCAGCAATTGCTGGAAGCCGAGGCTGAGCATGGCGCCCCACGGAGGAGTGTCTGACGGCATATAGCCGAAGACTTCCCTCTTTTCTCCGATGGCTGTTGTAGTAGCCATGTTGTAACTCCTTTCGTCAATGGTTCACGAGCCAACTGAAGACAAATGCTGTCGCCGACATGCAGATTCGGTTTGTGTCTGGCATCACCTCCTCACATTGCGCGGAACGCGGCGATTACTAGATAGGCGCGGCTTACCATCCGACGCGAAGCGATGCGCGCTTTCAGACGCGCTCCGGTAGTTGAAAAGCCCCGCCGCCTTGAGAGTCCTTCGACAATATCAGTTTCAAACGCGTAAGGAGGATTGCCCGGAGGAGGAATTAGGACTTTTGAGCGAGGGGCCGCATCATCGTTTGATCTAATCTACGGTTCATGATACGGGAACGACCTATCAACTCAAGTGTCGTGGGACTTAAAGGGAAGCGCCGAATGTCACCACCGATGCGCGCACTGCCCGCGCGCCCACCCAAAAGAATGGGCACGCCTCACGCAAAATAAGTGATGGCTGAGGCAGACAGCAGGGGGACTGTCGTTCGACCCGGCGGCGATTTCCGCCAAATCAGATGGAGTTTGGCAACGGCGGGCCGCCGCTCTTGCGCGAGTTGGGGAGTTGTCTCAATTTGCCGAGACAAAAAGAAAGCGGGGCTTGCTCAACCGCAAGCCCCGCCTCGAAGTCGTTCGGGCTACTTCTCTGCCGGTCTGACAAAACCGGTGAGCAGGCTGGTGAACTCCATCGGGAAAATGTACTTGGTCGAGGGACTCGCGCCGATGGCCTTGAGCGTTTCGAGGTATTGCAGGGACATGGTCTTCTGGTCTACCGTCTGCGCCACTTTGAAGATTTGATCGAGCGCAGCGGAGAAGCCCTCGGCGCGCAGGAGTTGCGCCTGCTTCTCGCCCTCGGCGCGCAGGATGTTGGACTGCCGCTCGCCTTCGGCCTGCAAGATGGCGGCCTGCTTGGTGCCCTCGGCCCGGTTGATGGCGGCTTCCTTGTCGCCGGTGGACTCGGTGACCAGCGCGCGGCGCGTTCGCTCCGCCGACAACTGCCGGTTCATCGCGTCCTGCACGTCGCGCGGCGGGATGATCTCGCGGATTTCGACGTTGGTGACTTTGACGCCCCAGCGTTCGGTGATCTCGTCGAGTTTCAGGCGCAGAGTTTCGTTGATGTGCTCGCGCTGAGAGAGCACGTCGTCGAGCGGGATGCCGCCGATGACCGAGCGCAGGGTGGTGGTGGCGATGCCTTGCGCCGCCAGCTCGAAGTTGCCGACCTGGATCACGCTCTGGGCTGGCTCGATCACTTTGTAATACCAGAGAAAGTCAATCGAGATCGGCGCGTTGTCTTTGGTGATGCTCGTCTGGTGCGGCACTTCGCGCACCTGCTCGCGCAAGTCCACGTTGATGGCCGACTCGACGAACGGGATCAGAAACACGAGGCCCGGCCCGCGCTGACCCTGCGAGCGGCCGAGCCGAAAGACGACCAGCCGCCGGAACTCCGGCACGATGCGGATCGCGCTGGTGACGACGACGATTAGGCCGACGACGACGACCACCCCGATGCACAAGAAGAGAAAGCCGAACCCGGCCGCCGCGCCGCCCTGATAGGGTACTGAGTAGATCATGATATCCTCCGTGACTGGTAATTAGAGAGTAGAGATTGGAGACTGGAGTTTTGAAATTTGGATTTGGAATTTGCCATTTACTTCTTTCTCGCAACTTTCAACGTCAAGCCTTCCCGCTGAACGACGACGACCTTCTCGCCGCGCTGGATGCTTTCGTCGGCGCGGGCGCTCCATAGTTCGCCGCCGACGTAGACCGAGCCGGAGCCGTCCACCGAAGTGCGCGCCTCGCCGATTGCGCCGACCACTGCGTCCGGGTTGTGCGCCGGGGGCGCTTTTTGCGATTGGATGACTTTGGTGAGCGCGAAGCCGAAGAAGCCGATCGTCGCCAGGCTGGTTCCAGCCACCAGCCAGCGCGACACCTCGATCGGCGCTTCGCCTTCGGCAGGCTGGAAGAGAAAGAGCGATCCCACGCCGAAGGCGATCGCGCCACCTAACAGGAACGCTCCGTGCGCGGGCACTTTAAGTTCAAGCACAAAGAGCGCAACCGACAGGCCGATGAGCGCGAGGCCGGCCACGTTCACCGGCAGGTGCGTCAGACTGACCACCGCCAACCCGAGGAAGACGACAGCCCCCGCTTCCGGCAGGCCGGTGCCCGGCGTGAGAAAAGCCAGCACCGACGCCCACATTCCAATGATGAGCAACAGGTAGGCGACGTTGGGATCCGTCAAGAGCGACCAAAGGACGTCCGGGAGGTTGGTCATCTTACTTCCGCTTCTCTTCCGCTTTATCCTGCCGTGCCCTCACCAGCGCGACGATCTCCGGGATCTCCGGATCGCCTGGGGCCTGGCGGGCGGCTTCTTCGAGCACGCGCAGACTGCGATCGAAACGGTCAATCTGCGCGTAACCTACTCCAAGGTCTTTGTAATAGAGCACCTCCCGCGGCTGAGCGCCCACCGCCTGCCGCCACTGCGCCACGGCCATGGCCCACATGCCCAGCTTGCGGTAAGCGTGACCCGCTTTGTAAAAAGCAGTCGCGCCGCGCAAGTGAGTGTCGGGCAGAACCGTCAGCCGAGCGCGCACAACATGAAAATCGCGATCGGCGGCGAAGACCATCGGCAGGGCCGCCAGCGCCATCAACACGTCGCCGACAGCCGAGGCCGATCCCGCGTAGCCGGCCGCCGCGCGGTAGAAATTCCACATCACGTCGAGAATCAGCACGACGATCGTCACATAGTAAAGGGACGAGGAACGCGCAAACAGGCCGACCGTCAGGATCAACATGATGGCAGCTCGCGCGACGGCGAGGATGAGCAGACCTGTGGCGATTGACCCGCTCCAATTGAGGAAATTGCCCAGCATCAATTCGGCGCCCGGATAACGCAGAATGACCTGATAAGGAACCACGTCGGCGCCCCGCGAAACAAATCTGGCGATCAGCGGCGGCAAAATCTCGAACAGCCCGGTGGCAAACAGCATCCCCACGAAGAAAGTCGCGGTCTTAAGCACGCCGCTGGCTCTGGCCGAGGCGGGGCGAGTCATCATGAGATTCCGGCCGCAGTGAGGACAGCGCCGATCCACAGGATCGGTGGATCGTCCGCAGTACGCGCATTGATACGGGTCGTCAATCCCGTCGTCGGTTTCCTCAGCGCGCGCCGCCGGCGCGTAAGCAGAGGGGACGCCGATCTGCGGCGCGGGAGACTCGCGCACGGTGAGCGAGGTGATCGCGTCGGCGTGATCCTGAGTTTCGACGACCGGCCTCAAGTGCGGAGATTCGTCGGCGTGGGCCGAGGCGGCCCCCGGCGATTCGCCGGCGATCTTCTGCCGCCACCAGCGCGCCTGATCGCGGGCGGGGACGTTGTTCGGGTTGATCGCCAGCACGTTTTCCAGCGCGACGAGTTTGTCTTCGGGGGCGTCCACCGCGAGGCTGAGCCACACCCAGGCTTGTTCGCTGCGCGGATCGGCCTCGGTGGCGCGAATCAACAGTTCGGCGCCGAGCTGTTTATCGCCGCGCTTGATCGCTTGGATGCCCTCGCTCACCAGTCTGGCATTGTCGCCGGATGCCGTCGCCATATTCCGGGATTATACAACCGAGGCCAAGAGCGCGCGAACGAAGCCGAGGGAAAAGCAATCACCTCCGCGAGGCGATCCTATCGAGATGCGGCGGCGAGGCGTTACGCCTGACGCTGGGCGAAGGTGTGGAGAAACGCGATCGCCGGATTCGGCGCGAGGGGATCGACGCCTTTCGGCTCGAATGCCAGAACACGCACGCCCGCCACGTATGCGCCGACGCGGAAATTGATTTCGTAGGTAGACTGGAACTCCGTCGTCCCGAAAAAATTCACTGCGCCACTGTGATACCACCCCGCCGATTCCTGACCGATCGGATCGAGCGGAGCCGGCTGAGCATTGGGCGGGCCGGTCGCGCCGGCCATCGCGCCCTTCGCGCCGGCCTCGCTCGGATACGCGAGCAGGCTGACAATCATCGAGTACGGCTGGCGCGACGTCACATCCACTTTGGCAGTCGGGCGATAGAATGAGATCTGATAACCCGCGACGACTCCCTCTTTTTCAGGCGTCCATTGCGGCAAGGGGTTGTCGTCGTAATACCAGACGACGCCGTTGATCGGGTCGAGTTGAATCAGGTCTTCTTGATTCAGAGTCAGCTCGCGAATGTCGGACAAGCGCGCCTGTTTGAGCGCGGCCAGCGGGTTGGGGACAGGCGCTGCCCGCATCCGAGAGAGAATCGCTTTGGCCAAGTCGATCGCGGGCCTGGCGCTCGGCACGTTGTCCGGCTTGCCGCCGACGCCGACCGAGGCTTTGGCGTTGCGATAGCGAAAGTCCACGCGATAAACAACCTCTTCACCGGGAACGAGCATCTCGAGCACGCGCGACTCGTCGCCGATCTTCTCAGCCCCCGACACCTCTTGCCACGTAATGTCCGGGTCAAACCCCGGCAAACTTTCCGCTTGCCCGGAGACCGCCCCCTCGACGGTGCGATAGACGACCACCAGCGCGGAAACATGATTGTAGCCGTCGGGCGGGCCGCCGGTGAATTCGACGAAGTGGCCGAGCTCGCGGCCCTCGCCGTTGAGTCTCCCGAACAGAGCCGTATCGTTTGCCGTCAACGCGACGTCGCGATTGGTGATCACGCCCGACTCTAGATTAAGGTACTCCTGTTGAAAGTCCTTCGGCAGGTCTTTGAGGCTGAGGTTGTAGTCCCACGGGTCGCCCTCGACGAGAGCGGGCGAGGGCTGTCCGAGGGTGGCACAGGCGGAGAGCAGTAGCACTAGCGGAAGCCAGAGGCAAAGTCGAAGTTTGGCCGAATTCATGGCCGCATTGTAATCGAGATGGGCGGGCGGTCAAACAGCGTCCCCGAAAATTGCCGCTTGACTAATTTGCCGTTCCGAATACAATCGGTTCACATATTGAAATAATATTCCACATAGTGAGCAAAGAACACTACCCCGGCACGCAGGCGGTGTATCGGGCCGTCGCGTTGCTGAAGACTTTTTCCGACGCCCGCCCGGAGTTGACGCTGAGCGAACTCACCCGCGCCGTCGGCCTCAACAAGACGACGACGCATCGGCTGTTGGCCGCGCTGGAGCGCGAGGGGCTTGTGGCGCACGACACGCGCAACGGCGCGTATCGGCTTGGGCCGGAGGCCATCGCCCTCGGCGCGCGCGCATTGCGGGCCACCCCCCTGCGCGACGCCGCTCAACCCGAACTCGAATGGCTGGCGCGCGGAACCGGCGAGAATGCCGATCTGGAAATACTCGACGGCGGTGAAGTGTTCGTCGTCGAGGAGATTCCAGGCAGGTTCGTCATCGGCACGACGCTGGCCGTGGGCACGCGCTGGCCGGCGCATGCGACCTCGACGGGCAAAGCCATTCTCGCCTTTCTGCCCGAGGATGAGCGCGAAGCCGCGCTGCCGCGCCGGTTGTCGAGGCCGACCGGCAAAGCCATCGGCGACCGCGAGACTTTGCGCGCGGAACTGGCGCGCGTCCGCGAGCGCGGCTATGCCACGGGGATCGAGGAACTGGAAGAGGATTTCGTGGCGGTGGGCGCGGCGGTCTTCGATCACGAGGGCCGCGTCGTCGGGGCGATCAGCATTGGCGGGCCGAGCCACCGCCTGCCCGCGAAGCGAATACAGGAAGTCGCGCCGCTGGTGAAGCAGGCGGCGGAGAGGATTTCGCACAAACTTGGATTCAAGCCCCAGTAAGAAATGTTGCGTGACTGGTGTTTTTCGCACCCGCCGAGAGTTCTCAGAAGACTGAGCACTGATACGCGGCCGCCGACGGCGGACGGCCGACCGCGATTGCCGCCGGCTGTCTGCTGTCAGCCGTCAAGCCAACATTTCCGCAAGGACAAACTATGCTCCGAGGCACCCCCTTTCACCCACGAACCTCCGCCCTGTGCGAAGGCCACAACTGGCGCAGATGGGCCGGCTACATCACGGCAGGGTCGTATGAACTGATGCACGAGCGAGAGTATTGGGCCGTGCGAAATTCGGCGGCGCTCTTCGACGTCTCGCCCCTCCACAAGTATCTGATTACCGGCCCGGATGCGGAGCGGTTGGTCAACCGCGTCGTCACGCGGGACGTGAGCAAGTGCGCCGTGAATCAGGTGATGTATACGCCGTGGTGCGACGCGCGCGGCAAGATGATCGACGACGGCACGGTGTCGCGGTTGGATGAGAAGACCTTCCGCGTCACGTCGGCCGACCCCAGCTATCGCTGGTTCCACGACAACGCGATCGGCCTCAAGGCCAAGATCGACGACGTGTCGGACTCCGTCGCCGCCCTCGCCCTGCAAGGCCCCAACGCGCGCGAAATTCTCGAAGCCGTCTCCGACGCGAAACTCGATGGGCTGAAGTATTTCCGACTGACGCACGCGCAGATCGGCAACGTCCCCGTGACGATCACGCGCACCGGCTACACCGGCGACCTCGGCTATGAAATCTGGGCGGACGCGCAGAACGCCGTGCCGCTGTGGGACACGCTGATCGAGGGCGGCAGGCCCTACGGTATCACGCCCGCCGGGATTCTCGCGCTCGACATTGCCAGAGTGGAGGCCGGGCTGATCTTGATTGAAGTGGATTACGTCTCCGCCGAACACGCCCGGATCGTGGCGCAAACGTCCACGCCGTTTGAACTCAGCCTGGGCTGGACGGTGAGTCTCGATAAAGGCCGCTTCAACGGGCACAAGGCGCTAAGGGAAGAGAAACAACGCGGCCCGGCGTGGCAGTTCGTCGGGATCGAGATTGACTGGGCCTCGCTGGAAGCCCTGTACGCCGAGGTCAATCTGCCCCCGCAACTGCCGACCACAACGGTCCGAGAGAGCCGGCCACTGTACGCCGAGGATCGGCAGGTGGGCTACGCATCGAGCAGTTGCTGGTCGCCGCTGTTGAAGAAATACATCGCGCTCGCGCATTTGGAGTCGCCGTATGCCCTACCCGGCACTCCGGTGACGATGGAGGTCACGGTCGAACACCAGCGCAAGCAGGCGGCGGCGAAGGTGGTGAGAACGCCGTTCTTTGAGCCGGAGAGGAAAAGGACGTGAAGCGTAGAGAGTGGACGCCGAAGGCGGGAGGGACCGCTCCACGCTCGACGCTCCACCCTCCACGAGGAATGACAATGACCAAGACCTACGACGCGATCGTCATCGGCGCGGGCCACAACGGGCTCGTCAACGCCGCTTATCTCGCGCGGGCAGGCAAACGAGTGCTCGTGCTGGAGCGCCGGCATCTCGTCGGCGGCGCGGCGGTGACCGAGGAGATCGTCCCCGGCTTCAAGTTCTCGGTCTTCTCCTACGTCGTCAGCCTGCTGCGCCCGGAGATCATCCGCGACCTCGAACTGCCGAAATACGGGCTGGAGATTCTGCCGCTGGAGAGCACCTTCACGCCGGTGGTCGAGGGCGACGCTTATTTCGCGGCCTGGGCCGACCACGACGCGACGCGGCGCGAAATCTATCGCCACTCGCCGAAAGACGCAGACGCTTACGACCATTACAGCAAACTCATGTATCACATCGCGAAGGCGGTCAAGCCGATCCTCGGCCTCGTACCGCCCGACCCGACCTCGCTCAGTCCCGGCGATATTCGCGGCCTGCTGAAGTTCAGCGACATCTTCCGCAGTCTGAGCGAAGAGCACTTCTACGCGCTCGCAAAACTGATGACGATGAGTTCCGCCGACCTGCTCGACGAGTGGTTCGAGACCGATATTCTCAAGGCGACCAAATCGGCCAGCGGGATCATCGGGACGTTCCTCGGCCCGCGCTCGCCGGGCACCGCCTACGTGCTGTTGCATCACTACATGGGCGAGATTGACGGCTCGTTCCGGGCGTGGGGATTCGCCAAAGGCGGCACCGGCGCGATCAGCAACTCGATCGCCGGCGCGGCGCGGGGTTTCGGCGCGGAGATTCGATGCTCGGCTCCCGTCGTTCAGGTGATCGTCAAAAACGGACGCGCCGTCGGCGTGGCCTTGGAGGGCGGCGAAGAGATTTACGCGAAGGTGATCGTCTCCGGTCTCGATCCGAATCGCACTTTTCTCGAGTTGTGCGATCCCAATCAACTGCCGCCCGACTTCGTGGAGGACATTCGCCGGTACAAGTTCCGCGGCTCGTCTGGCAAGGTCAACCTCGCGCTGAGCGAACTGCCGAACTTCACCTGCCTGCCGGGCGAAGGCCCGCTCCATCGCGGCTCGATCTCGATCAGCCCATCACTCGATTACATCGAGCGGGCCTACGACGACGCGAAGTACGGCAACTTCTCGCGCCGGCCTTACATTGACATCTGCATCCCCTCGGCGATCGATCCACACATGGCCCCGCCCGGAAAGCACGTGATGTCGTGCTTCGTTCAGTACGCGCCGTACAACCAGCAGGGCGGCTGGGACGACGCGAAGCGCGAGGCCTTCGGCGACACGGTGGTGGACACCATCGCCGAGTACGCGCCGAATCTCAAAAGCGCGATCGTCGGAAGGCAAGTGCTCACGCCCGCCGACATCGAGCGCATCACCGGCCTGACCGAGGGCAACATCTTTCAGGGCGAATTGGCGCTACATCAACTGTTCTTCCTCCGACCCGCGCCCGGCTGGGCCAAGTATCGGACGCCGATTCGCAATCTGTATCAGTGCGGAAGTGGAACGCACCCCGGCGGCGGGATCATGGGGGCGAACGGCAGGCTGGCGGCGTTGGAGATTCTTAAAGACGGAAGAGTATGATTGTTCGTGAAGGGTGGAGGGTGGAGCGATCGCTTCACGCTCCACCCTCCACTCTCCACGCTCCACGAGGGCAATCAATGACGAAGTCATACGATGTAATTGTGATCGGCGCCGGCCACAACGGCCTCGTGACAGCCGCCTACCTCGCCAAAGCCGGGCGCAAAGTGCTTGTGCTGGAACGGCGCGAGATCGTCGGCGGCGCGGCGGTGACCGAGGAAGTTTTTCCGGGCTTCAAGTTCGACACCCTGGCGCACTTCGCCAGCCTGCGGCCAGAGATCGCCCGCGACCTCGGCGTGAATGTGGATTACGTGGGCGGCGCTTCCGGCGTGTTCACGCCACTGCCGGACGGCGGGCATCTTCTGCTCGACAACGGCAGGAGCGCCGAGTCCATTGGCAAATTCTCGAAGTCCGACGCCGAGAAGTATCCAAAGTTCATCGCGCTGATGAAGCGATTCGCCGCGTTTCTGGCCGAAGCACAGGCGATGGCACCGCCGCACGCGCCCAATCCACAGGCGGGCGAACTTCTGCCGCTGGCCGGGTTGGGCCTGAAACTCAAAGGCCTCGGCGACAAGGACATGATCGATCTCCTCCGCGCCCTGCCCGTGTCAGTCGCCGAACTGCTCGACGACTGGTTCGAGACCGACGCGCTGAAGGGAACGCTGGGGGCGCAGGGCATCATCGGCCTCACTCAGGGGCCGATGGCGGCGGGCACGAGCTACGTCATGCTTCACCATCTTGCCTTGCAGAACGGCCTCACGCACAGCGGCGTCGTTCGCGGTGGCATCGGCAAACTGACCGAGGCGCTGGCCGGCGCGGCCAAGGGATTCGGCGCGGAGATTCGCACGGGGGCAGAAGTCGCGCAGATCGCGGTCAAGGACGATCGCGCCACCGGAGTCGTGCTGGCAAGCGGCGAAGAGATTGCGGCGAAGATCGTCGTCTCCAACGCCGATCCGCGCCGGACGTTCATCGGACTCGTCGGCGCAATCAATCTCGACACGGACTTCGTGCGGAGCGTGTGTAACATCAAGTATCGCGGCGCGAGCGCGAAAGTCAATCTCGCGCTGGACGGCCTTCCACAGCTCAGCGGCGTGTCGGGCGACTCTCACTTGCGCGGAAGAATCTCGGTCAGCCCCAGCCTGATTTATCTCGAGAAAGCCTACGACGACGCGAAGTACGGCGGCGTTTCGCAGAAGCCGTATCTCGAAGTCGCTATTCCGTCCATCGCCGATCCCTCGCTGGCCCCGACGGGCAACCACGTCATGTCCATCTACGCCCAGTACGCGCCATATCACCTCAAGGGCGGCTGGAACGACCGGAAGCGCGAAGAACTCGGCCGGCGGGTCGTCGAGACGCTATCGGAATACGCTGCCAGTCTCCCCTCTCTAATCCTTCATTCTCAAGTCCTCACGCCTCTCGACCTCGAAAACACCTACGACCTCACCGAGGGGAACGCCAATCACGGCGAGATGATGCTGGACCAACTCTTCGTCATGCGGCCCGTGCCGGGCTGGGCGCAGTATCGCACGCCGGTTGACGGCTTGTATTTGTGCGGCGCGGGGACGCATCCGGGCGGAGGCGTCAGTGGATTGCCGGGGAGGAATGCGGCGAGGGAAATTCTGAAGGACGCGAGGGGGAACGCGTGAACCGGAGGGACACCTCACGCAAAGACGCCAAGACGCAAAGAATCCTTGGCGGCTTTGCGGCTTTGCGTGAGCCAAGTATAGGACGCCAAGACGCAAGGAGAACCTTGGCGGCTTAGCGGCTTGGCGTGAGCCAAGAATCTGTATGCCTAATAACATCTCTTTCGGAACAGCAGCCTCGAAGCCGGGCACGATTCAGTACGGGCAGTGGGAGGCGCTGAAACATCCCACCGGTCACGCCGAGTTTCTCCCCGTCATCATCGCGCAGGGAAAAGAAGACGGGCCGTGCATCTGGCTCACCGCCGGTATTCACGGCCCGGAGCACGCCGGGCCTGCGGTGATCTACAGATTGATCACACAAGACCTCGCGGAGCGACTCCGGGGAACCATCGTCGCCCTCCCCGCGCTCAACCCGGCCGGGCTGCGCACCATGCAACGCCATCCGTATCACGCGCCCAAAGACCCTAACCGCCTGTGG
>JACQED010000436.1 GCA_016200785.1 Chloroflexota bacterium | reverse complement strand
GGGGGTTGGGGATTCAGGATTTGGAGTTTGGGATTTCAAGTATTGTACTTACAAGTGAAGTGAGAGTCAATTTGAATCTGCAAAGCGCCTTCGCCGCCGTCTACGATGCGTTGGGCTACGATCTGGAAGTTGACTACGGACGACCACCTGAGATACCGCTGGAAGAGGAATGGGCTAACAGAGCCGAGGTGATTTTGCGCGCGGCAGGCCGCCGAGTCTAGTTTCCCGTCATAGCCAATGCAACCGCTCCCCACAACGGCGCATCGTCGCCGAGCGCGGCGGGAACAATGTCCACCGTCATTCCCGGCAATACGTTCGCCCGCGCGGCTGAGCGCACCGCGCGCCACCAACGCTCGCCGGCTTTCGTCACACCGCCCCCCAGAATCACGCGCTGAGGATTCATCAGCGTGATCGCCGTGCCCAAGCCGTGACCGAGCGCGCGGGCGGCCTCGGTCAACACTGCCTCGGCCAATTCGTCGCCGGCCTCGGCGGCACGGGCCACGCGCTCGGCAGTCACGGCCTCCAGATTACCGCTTACCAATTCCCTCAGCACTCTCCCGGCTTCTGGCTCGGCCATCAATCGCTCTCGCGCGCGGCGCGCCAGGTTCGGGCCGGATGCAATTGACTCCACACAGCCGCGACGGCCACAGATGCAGAGTGGGCCAGCCGGATCGACCATCGTGTGGCCGATCTCCCCGGCCATGCCCTCCGCGCCGCCGTGGATGCGCCCATCGAGAATCCACCCGCCGCCCACGCCGGTGCTTACGGTGACGTAGAGTAAAGACGCAACAGGCCGCGCCTCCACCTGCCCCGCGCCGAAGCGCCACTCGCCGAGCGCGGCGGCGTTGGCGTCGTTATCCATGAAACATGGCGCACCGAAACGACTTTGCAATTGAGCGCGAAGAGGCGTGTTCTCCCAGCCGCGGACGTGATGCGAGAGAAGCACGAGGCTGGCGGCGGCGTTCACCGGCCCGCCGAAGCTCACGCCGACAGCGGCGGGGCGATCGCCCGCCAACACCTCATCGGCGAGAGCGAGCATCGTGAATTGATCGTAACGCGCATCCGCGCCGGGAGGAGACGGAATGGACCGACGGACGCGCCACTCGCGGCCCGCGGTGTCGGGAGTGGCAGCCGCCGCAGTGAGTTTTGTGCCGCCGTAATCGAGGGCTAGAAGCAGGCGTTCAGAGGGCACGGGCCTGCGAACTCACGTAGATTTCCGGCCGCCGGTCTTCAAAAACGGGAATCTTTTTCCGCACCTCGTCGGCCATCGCCAGATCGATCTCCACGGTGAGCAGCGTCTCGGCCTCGCCGCCCTCGACGAGAGTCTCGCCCCACGGGTCGATCACGGCCGAGCCGCCGCCGAAGACCTCGCCCTTCGACTCGCCGACGCGGTTGCACGCGGCGACGAACATTTGATTCTCGATGGCGCGGGCGCGGATCAGAGTCTCCCAGTGCGCGGCGCGGCGGGCAGGCCACTCGGCGGGCAGGAGGACGAGGCGCGCGCCGCCGAGGGCGTACAGGCGAAAGAGTTCCGGGAAGCGCAGATCGTAGCAAATCGCGAGTCCGGTGCGGCCCCACGCGGCCTCGACCGACACCGGCGAGTCGCCGGGCGCGAGCCACCGGTCTTCGTCCATCAGCCGGAAGAGGTGGATTTTGTGGTACAGGCCGAGGCGCACGCCGAGTGAGTCGAACAGCGCGAACGAGTTGAGCGCGCGGCCGTCGTAGATTTCGAGAATCGATCCGCCGACGGCGATACGATTCTCGCGCGCCAGATCGGAAAGGCGCGCGAACATTCCCCCGCCGGGCGGCGAAGCGTGCCTCCGCCAATTCTCAAGATCGTAGCCGGTTGACCACAATTCGGGAAAGAGGACGAGGGCCGAACCGCGCCGCGCGGCCTCGCCCGTCCACTCGCGCACGCGGTCGAAGTTCGCCTGCGGTTCGCCGAGGCGAATGTTCATTTGGCCGAGGGAGATGCTCAGGGCCATCGCGGTTCAGCCCTTCAACGCGCCGGCCAGCAAACCGCGCATGAAGCAGCGGTTCAGGACGATGTAGATCAGCAGCGGGGGCAGGGCGGCCACCAGCGCGCCGGCCATCTGCGCGTTCCACTCGACGATGAAGCTGCCGGCGAGGTCGTTAAGCGTGACGGTCATCGGTCTTCTAAGACGGCCTCCGTTGCCGCTGACGAGATTTCAATGCCGGTCGCCTCGAACTGCCTCAACACCTGCGCGGGTGAAGCAGTGCCCGTGGTGCCGATCTGCTTAATGGTAACGGAAGCGGCCAGGTTGCCGACGATCGCCGCCTCGCGCGGTGAGGCCCCGGCGCACAGCGCCGACACTAACCCGGCCGTCACGCTGTCGCCCGCGCCCACCGGGTCAATCGGGCCGGCGGCGGGCCGCGCCGGCACACGTTCGCCGCCCGACTCGTCGAACAGCCAAATGCCATCAGCGCCTACGGTGACGAAAACCGGCCGCCGCGCCCGAGTCGCCAACGCCGGCCCGCAAGTTTCTATTACCCGCCGGTCTGTAGGATCGCCCGCGGGGAGAACCGCACGGACGGCTTCGCGCGCATTGCATTTGAGGATCACGTCCTGATACAAGCCGATGCGTTCTCGGGAGTCGGCGGCGAACACCTGGTGGGGGTGGGCGCGGGCCTGCGCGCACAATTCGGCGCGCACCCGCCCGGTGATAACGCCGCTGTCCGCCTCGGAGACCTGATCGGCGATCACCACGCCCTGGACGCCGGGCAGCGCATCGCGCAATTGGGCGATAATCGCGTCCTCGACTTTGGCCGGCACGGGTGTCCGATTTTTGATATCCAGCCGATTGAGTTCATGCCATTCACCGCCACGAGAGGCCGCCCGCCTCATGGGCTTGGTGTAGGTGGGGGTGAAGCGGTCGGCGCATTCGATCAGGAGCGATGCGTCCACGCCGATGGCGCGCAGGGCGCGCTTCAGTTCGTAACCCTCGCCGTCGTCGCCGAGGCTGCCGAGGGCGAGGACGTTCACGCCCAGCGCGCGCAAGTTAGCCGTCACCGTGCCGGCCGCGCCGGGGTGGCAGCGCACTTCGACAACTTGATGCGCCTCCAGTCCGGTCTCCAACGAAACCTCGGCCAACTGTGGGTCGATCAGCAGGTACTTGTCGAGAAAAAAGTCGCCCACCACCAGCACGGTGAGCGCCGGGAAACGGCCGAGGAGCGATTCAAGGTGAGCGCGGTCCATTTTGGCGAATGGCCTGTGGCGGATGGCTGATGGCTGATGGCAGATAGCGAATGGTCATCCGCTATCTGCCATCTGCTATCCGCCATCTGCTATCTGCCATCTGCTTCCAACAGCGGCACCAAGCGATGGTAGAACGCCGCGAAAGTATCGCGATACAGCCCACGAACGTAGTAACTCTCGCCGCCATCGGCCACCGTGCGGACGAGGATTGTTTTGTAAGGGCGGTAGTAATAGCGGCCGTCAGTCTTCGGCGCTTCGTGATGCACGTCCGGTCCCAGGTCGTGCAGGTCGAAGACGGCGGTGGTGAACTCGTTGATCCGCCGGCCTTCTTGATGCGCGACATTGCGCGCCATGGCCAACGCCTTGAGATACACTTCCGGCCCCATCACCTGCGTACTCACATTCAATAGCGCCCCGCCCTGCAAGTGCGCGGCGCTTTCGGCGATGATGAGAAAGTCCGTGTACGAAGTCGCGCCGAGCGCTGCCCCGTCGCAGTTGGGGTGCTCGTGGATGATGTCGTAGCCGATACCCACGTGC
>JACQED010000435.1 GCA_016200785.1 Chloroflexota bacterium | reverse complement strand
TCTTGGTCTCGCCCGCCGCCCGCAAACTGGCCGCCGAGTTGGGCGTGGATTACCGTTCCATCAAGGGCACGGGTGGTCGAGGGCGAATCGAGCGGGCCGACGTTCTCGCTGCCGCGGACGTCATGAAGCGCGGGCCGTTGGAGATAGTCGCCGCGTCCTCCGCGCCGCTATCCGCCGTGACTCCGACGACCGATCGTATCGTGCCGATGACGGGCGTGCGGGCACGGATCGCCGAACGCATGTCCCAAAGCGCGCAGTCCACGGCCCGCGTGACATTGATCGCTGAAGCCGATGCCACGCAACTCGTCGGCTGGCGCGAGCAGCTCCGGCGCGACTTTCCACAGCAGGCCGGGGCCATCGGCTACAACGAACTGTTCGTCGTGATCGCGGCGAATGCCCTGCGCGCCTTTCCATACATGAATGCCACCCTGCGAGAAAACGGCATCCACCTGCTGAACGAGATCAACGTGGCAGTGGCCGTTGATACCGAGCGCGGCCTGCTGGCACCGGTCATCAGGCAGGCCGATCAAAAAAGCGCGATTCAGATTCATCAGGAGTTTGCCCGGCTGGCCGAGTTGACTCGCAGCGGCCGGATCGGCCCCGACGATCTGAGCGGCAGCACCTTCACGATCACCAATTTGGGGATGTACGAGATTGACACCTTCACGCCGCTGATCAACTTGCCCGAACTTGCCATCCTCGGCGTGGGGCAAGTTGCCGCCCGACCGGTGGCGGTGGACGATCGGGTCGTCGTCCAGAAACGCGTGGCGCTCAGCCTGTCGTTCGATCATCGTTTGGTAGATGGCGCGCCCGCCGCGCGCTTCCTGCAGCGCATCAAGCATCTGGTCGAAGCGCCTTATGCGCTCATTCCCGGTTGAGTGAAAGGACGATGAAGGCCATGCAGATTTCACAGGCGCGGATGGCTCGCATCCAAGAAGCGTTGAGAGACAACGGCCTCGACGGCCTCTTCTGCCGCGTGTCCGAGCACGTCTTGTACTTCACCGGCTACTGGCCGCAGAATCATGTCGGCGCGGCGGTCGTCCCGGCCAATGGGATGCCGGTGCTGGTGCTGAGTGAACTGGAGGCCAAGTGGGAACTCGGCACTTACCCGCCGTCGAGCAACGTGGAAGTGGTCACGTTCCCATTTGAAAGCGCGACGGAGTTGCGCGGCCCGAACGAGTCGATGGCAGTCGTTTTGCCCTCGGTCTTCGAGCGGCTGGGCTTGAGCGGCAAAGTGATCGGCGTCGAGCAAAGCGTCGAGCAGAGCAACGTGGGCATTTTTCAGGGAGAGGTCAAGCACCCGGCTCAGCCGACGTGGGACATGCTGAAAACGCTGTTTCCCAAAGCCGGGTTCAAGGATGCCACCGGCGTCTTGATGGGATTGCGCGCGATCAAGAGCGAGGAAGAGATCAGCGCGATCAAATTGGCGGTCGAAGTCGCGGTGATGGGCTTTGCCGCCGCGCGCGAGGCACTGCGTCCCGGCATGAAGGAAGTCGAGCTGGCCTCGGTCATCGAGTCGGCCATCCACACGCGAGGCACCGGCCACAAGGGCGTGAGGCAGGCGCGCGGATATGCTTGCGTGTATACCGGGCCTCGCAGCGCCAAGCAGTGGACGCATTATGCTCGCTCGACCGACCGCGCCATCGGCCAGAACGACATCGTCATCATGGAACTCGGCGCTTTTGCCGACGGCTACTGGGCCGATCTGACTCGCAACTTCTGCGCCGGCAAGCCACCGGCGAAGGCGCAAGAAATGTACGAGGTCGCGCTGGGCGCTCAACGAGCCGCCATCGAGATCGCAAAGCCGGGGACGCCAATACCGCAGTTGGACAGGGCAGCGCGCGAATTCATGGCAAAGCGCGGTTACGCCGAATACTGGCCGCACGGGCTGGGGCATGGCGTGGGCACGGCGTACCACGAGGGGCCGCCCCTGCACGCGGCCAACAATCAGCCTCTTCAAGCCGGCATGGTGCTGACCATCGAGCCGGGCATCTACATCGAGGGCCTCGCCGGTATCCGGCCTGAGGACATGATCGTGGTGCGCGAGACGGGCGCTGAGGTGATCTCAGGCGTCTTCCCGCATGCGCTGTAGCGTCGTAGCGGGCCGGAGGCTCGCCGCACTAAGCGCAACGGCGCGACGTGAATCTGGGCTCGTATTCTGTTGACGACGAACCGTCGAGGGATTTCCGAATTTCGGATTTTCAGGGTTGAACAAATGCTCATTCATGAACAAATGATCACGTCCAACAATGGCCGCCTGGATGGAATCCGCCTCCTCACCAAGATAGGCAAACTCTACTACGAGCATCACCTCACACAGCAGGAGATCGCCGATGATCTGTGCATCTCGCGCGCGAAGGTCTCGCGGCTGTTGCACGAGGCGCGCGACGAAAACATCGTGAACATCACGGTGACTTCGCCTCCCGGTGTTCACGCCGATCTGGAGCGGCACTTGGAGACGCGCTTCGGGCTGAGAGAAGCGGTCGTGGTGGAGGAGGATCACTGGTCGTCGCAGGACGCAGTCACCCGGGCGATCGGGATCGCGGCGGCCCAGTATTTGCGGCGCACGCTTCAAGACGAGGACGTGATCGACATCTCGTGGGGCCGGACGCTGAGTTCAATGGTGGATGCGCTGACGCCCAGGGCGGCGCCCGAGTCGCACATCGTGCAACTCATCGGCGGACTAGGCCCGCCCGAAGCCGAGGTGCATGCCACCGATCTGGCCCGGCGCATGGCCTCGGCTATAGGCTGCAAACTGACGTTGTTGCCGGCGCCCGGGATCGTTGACAGCCAGAAGGCCAAGCAGATCATGCTGTCTGATCAGCACGTGAAGCGCGCGTTTGAGATGATGCCGCAACTCGACGTCGCCTACGTCGGCATTGGAGCGCCGACTCCGGACTCGGTCGTGATGCAAAACGGCGTCGTGTCTTGCGGCCAACGAGAGGCGCTGGCGGCGCTGGGCGCCGTCGGCGACATTGCCTTGCGTTTCTTTGACGCCGGCGGCCAGCCGATTGTCTCCGAGTTCAACGAGCGCGTGTTGGGGATCGCGCTGGAGCAACTGAAGCGCGTCAAGAGAGTCGTCGGCCTGTCGGGAGGGCCTGAGAAGCGCCATGTCGTTCGTGCGGCCCTCAAGGGCGGTTTGATCAGTGTGCTGATCACCGACTACCGGACGGCGTGCAGTGTGCTGAACTCGAATTGACGTGCCGGCCGATAGCCAATTGAACGACACGAAAGGGAATGATATGAAGCCAGAGGAGATACTTAGGGCAGCAAGATCGGTGATCGAACAGGAGAGCGCCGCGGTGGCGAGTCTGGCCGATCAGCTTGGGCCTGACTTTGTCAAAGCGGTGGAGACGCTACTCGCATGTCAGGGGCACGTCTTGGTGGCAGGCTCCGGCACGTCACACGCCGTCGCCCTGCGGCTGGCGCACCTGCTGTCATGTTGCGGGACGCCCTCGCTGTTCATCCATCCCGGTGACGCTCAGCACGGATCATCCGGCGCAGTCACCGAGCGCGACGTGCTGATTGCTCTTTCCAAGGGCGGCGAAACCCGCGAGGTCAACGTTCTCGCCGCCATCGCCAAGAAGCGCGGGGCGACGGTGATCGCCATTACCGAAAAGCCCGAGTCCACATTGGGCAGTTTGAGCGATGTGGTTGTGACGGCCAAAGCTCCGCCCGACGTCGATCCCTTCGGCATGATCGCCACAGGCAGTTCATTGTTCAACGCCGCTCTGGGCGATGCGCTGTGCGTGGTATTGCTCAAGCTACGAGGCTACACGCGAGAGGACTTCGGCGAGACGCACCCGGGCGGAGCCGTGGGCCGGCAGTTGGCAGAAGAGAAAGGTCAGACGCGCTAATGAAAGCCGCCGTCTTTCGCGGGCCAGGCCAGTTGGCCGTTGAAGAAATCCCGTGCCCGGCGCTCCCGCCAAATGGACTGATCTTGAAGGTCGAAGCGTGCGGCGTCCGCGGCTCAGACTTGCGCACCCTGCAACATGGCATGCGCTTCGAAAAGGAGTGGCAGGTGCTCGGGCATGAGATCGCCGGCGTGGTGGCGGAGGTCGGCAAGGAGGTGCGTGACTTCCAG
>JACQED010000444.1 GCA_016200785.1 Chloroflexota bacterium | reverse complement strand
TAGTGTTCGGAGCACGCTACCTGTCACTCGACACACTGAGCCGGTATTTTGTCAACGAACACGTCCGGCAAATGGCCCTCGCCTGTCTCGAAACGGTCGCCGTGCAAGCATCGAATAATACTGTCCCGCGCTGACGAACCGGCGACTGCTTCCAGCGGATAAGAGGAAAAGCCGATGAAACATGTCGAAAAGAAACTCAAAATCGCCGCCCCCATCGAAAAAGCCTGGGCCGCGCTCACCGACCCGGATTCCATTCGCAGCTGGATGGGCGCAGACAGCGTCGCCGAGTTAGATTTGCAGGTCGGCGGCAAGTTCGGGCTGTTCGGCGGCTCGACCACCGGCAAGTTCACCGAAATCAAAGAGCCACACACGCTCGAATACACGTGGCGGCAGGGCGAATGGCCGGCGAAATGGAAGGACTCGCTCGTGCGGTGGAAACTCAGAAGGTCAGGCGAGAGCACCATCGTGCATCTCACGCACTCCAAGCTTCCCAACGCGCAGGAACGTGCGGGGCACGACGAGGGGTGGGATGTCTACTGGCTGGAGCCGATGAAGGAATGGCTGGAGGGATGAATCTCACGTTCGGGATGCAAGTATTGACGCTCGACGGAAACCAGATCGAGGACGCCACCACTTTCCTCGACCCGACGGTCTTCTCTCGCTTCGGCCTGCCGCTCGAACTGGGCACGTGAGTCTACCCATGAACGCAAGCCTCATCCTCCCCGACTTCTTGATTGACATCCCGGGCCAGCCGCCCAAACGCAACTGGGGTGTGCGCGTCGTCGGCGATTCTATAGCAGATGTCGCATCCAATCCCCGATTGCTGACCACCTATCCTGAGGATCAAATCTGGCACGCTCCCGGCCAGACCCTCGCGCCGGGATTCGTCAACGCCCACGCCCACCTTTACGGCGTGCTGGCGCACGGCATCCCGCTCGACAAAGCGCCCTCCGGCTTCTGGCCCTTTCTCGAAGACTTCTGGTGGCCGCTGGTCGAAGACCGGCTGGATCACGAGATGATTTGCGCTGCGACCGATATTGTCTGTGTCGAAATGCTGAAAAGCGGGATCACGACGGTCTACGATTGCCTCGAAGCGCCGTACAGTCTGCCCGGTTGTCTTCCCGCGCAAGCCGAGACTGCGAGGGCGCGCGGCATTCGGGCGATCTTGTCATTCGAGGCCACCGAACGCGTGAGCCAAGAGAACGGTCAACTGGGCTTGAAGGAGAATCTTGAATTCATCTTATCAACGCACGCGGCGGGCGGACTCGTCTCGGGGCTAATGTGCTTCCACACTACGTTCTCGTGCTCCGCGGAATTCATCCGGCAGGCATTCGATCTGGCGCGGCAGCACGGCACGATCGTTCACATGCACTGCTCCGAAGGCATTCACGAGCCGGAGTACGCGCTCGAGCATTTTGGCGCTCGCCCGATGGAATATTACGAGAGGCTGGGCGTTGCCGGTTCGAACATGCTGGCCTCGCAGTGCGTTCAGATCAGCCCGGCCGAAATCAAGATCATGACCCAGCGCGGAATTCGCATGACGCACATGCCGTTATCCAATTGCGAGGTCGGCGGCGGCATCGCTCCCGTGCCCGATTTTGTGGAAGCCGGCGTGACGGTCGGCCTGGGCAGTGACGGCTATATCAATGATTTCTTCGAGGTGATGCGGGGCGCGTTTCTGATTCACAAGGCGCACCGGCAAGACCCGCGCGTGATGCCGGCGAGTCTCGTATGGTATCTCGCCACCGAAGGCGGCGCGCGCGCGCTCGGCTTGCAGCAGGTGGGCCGGCTGGCTCCGGGCTGGCAGGCCGATCTTCAGTTGATCGACTCTGAGTTCCCAACGCCGCTGGAGGAGCACAATCTCTACGATCAACTGTTGCTCTGGCGCAATCAGACGCACGTCCGGGCGGTGATGGTCGCGGGCGAAGTGCGTGTGCGGGATGGCGTCGTGTTGGGAGTCGATGAGGCCGCCCTGCGCGCCCGGGCGCACGTGGCGACGAAGAGGTTGTGGAGGTAGAGACGACCTGCCAGGTCGTCTCTACGCAGAGGCGCTCTGCATTATCAGCGTCACCCTCGTCCCCTTCCCCTCCCGGCTCTCCAAACGAATTTGACCGCCCTGAGCCTCGACGAGGGCTTTGGCAATGGCTAAACCCAGCCCGGTGCCTTCGTTCTGGGCCTTGCCGTTCGATTTGGCTCTATAAAAACGCTCGAACACTTGCGGCACGTCCCGCGGCGGGATACCCATGCCGGTGTCCGTCACCGTCAGCTGGACGTGCTTGCCCTGAGGCCGGGCTTCGACGGAGATCGACCCGCCGGCAGGCGTGTGGCGCAGCGCATTGTCCAACAACACGAGCAACACTTGCCGCAGGCGCGTCGGATCGGCTCGCGCCGTTCCCGTCGCTTCCCCGAGATGCAACTGCACGCCGCGCTCGTCGCTGACCCGCCCCATCTGCCGTTGCACGTCGGTCAGAAGTTCTGACAGGGAAATATCCCTGCGCTCCAACGTGAGCCGCCCTGCGTCTAGTCGTGACAGCAGAAGCAAGTCCTCCACCAGCCGAGTCATGTGATCGCATTCCTGCAAGACGTCGCCAAGCAGTGCCCGCCGATCGACCTCGCCGTCGGGCAGGCCGCGTTGAGCCACTTCGGCGCTGGCGCGCATGAGCGTCAGCGGCGTGCGCAATTCGTGACTGGCGTTTGCCATGAAGGCCTGCTGTTTTTCCCAGGCCTGCTGTGCCGGGATGAGCGAGCGACCAGCCAGCCACCAGCTGGCTACACTCAACGCTACCGCGCTTGCGCCGCCCAATCCCAACAAGCCGAGCAACAATTGATTCAACACACGATCCTGATCGCTCAGCGTGCGTCCCAACTGAAGCACGATTCCGCCGTTGCTCGTGGTGAGTCGGTAGGTCAACAAACGCACCCGAGAGCCATTGCTCAGACGCACGGTGCGCCAGTCTCTGCTCTGCGCCAGCGCCGCCGCCGCCGCCTGGGAATCGGGCGCGATCGGCGGCGCGAAGGAATTCGGATCGAAGAGCAGCTTTGCGTCGGCGCTCAACGGCAAAACAAAGATCGCCGCCAGTTCGCCGTCGTAGGCGTCCTCGACGGCGTTTTCGCTGGCGGGATTCTCTCCACCTTCCCCATCGCTTGTCCCCGCGGCCTCTGATCCACCAGCGTTGACCGGTGTCGTCGCGGCAGGGTATCCGCGGCCGCGACTCGTGTACCACGCCCGGTCGGCGGCGGCCAATTCGGGCGGCAGAGGCGCGCCCAGCAATTGAAACTCCAGCGCCATCTTGTGCTGAAGCGCGAGGTCGGTGGCCGTCTGAAAGTAGCGGCCGATCAGCCAATAGGCGCCGCCGCCGACAAGGAGAATCAGCGCGGAGGCGGCGAAAAGATACAACAGCGTCAAGCGCAGTCGCAACCCTCTAAACATCGTCTGCCTCAAAGCGGTAGCCGACGCCGCGAATCGTCTGGATGGGATCGGCGCGACCGGACAGGTTGAGTTTGCGGCGCAGGTAGGAGACGTAAACGTCCACCAGCGAGGGCTGCACGCCGCTTTCGTACGACCACACGTAGTCCATGATTTGCTGGCGGGTGAGCGCCTGGCCGGGGTGGCGTATGAGGCACTCGAGCAAGTTCCACTCGGTCGTCGTGAGGTCGAGAGCACGTTCGCCACGCCGTGCGGTGCGGGCGCGAAGGTCGAGCACGAGATCGCCACAACGCAGCTCGGATGGATCGGCCGAGGACACGGTGAAGCGACGGCCGAGCGCGCGAACGCGAGCCAATAGTTCCTCGAAGGCAAACGGCTTGACGAGGTAATCGTCGGCGCCGCTGTCCAGCCCGGTCACGCGATCTTCCAATTGCCCGCGCGCCGTGAGCATCAAGATTGCCGTCGGCAGGCGTGCGGCGCGAACAGCGCGGCAGACGGCGGGGCCGTCGCGGCCGGGCAACATCCAATCCACGATCGCCACGTCGTACGTGCCGCGGAGCGCGAGTTCCAGCCCGGTATCGCCGTCGTTCGCCACGTCCACTGTGAATCGTTCTTCTTCCAGCACCCTCGCCATCAACCGGGTCAGGCGCTGGTCGTCTTCGATGATCAAGAGCCGCATAGTTAATCCTGTGGTCATGATAATACCACTAGATTGGAAATGGATTGGAAGAAACCTGGTGCGTTCCAATCCATTATCAAGGTTGGCAGGGTATCGTTTGGCCTCGACGATATCAGCCGCCCCCGATCTAGTCGGTGCGCGGCGACGGAGACCATAGATGAACAGCCGAGAACGACGCAAAACAGAGTCGCCTAATCCAAATTGGCTTCGCCCGGCCATATTTGTTTCAGTCGTGGCGATGGCATTTTTCGCCAGCGCGGGACTAGTGATCGCGCATGTTGAAGACAACAGCGCGTTTTGCGCCTCCTGTCACACGCAACCCGAGAGTGCCTACTACCAACGCGCCATAGCAACCACGTCCGTTGACCTCGCTTCAAAGCACGC
>JACQED010000443.1 GCA_016200785.1 Chloroflexota bacterium | reverse complement strand
GATGCGGTGGAGGCCGTCTTCCGTGAGCGGCTTGTACCAATTCGCCTCCATGCCGGGCGGGACGACGCTGGGGCGTTGCGCTTCGGCCACGCGTCGCGCCCGGCCTCGATCGCGCCGCGCCGGACGGGCTTCACTGTTTTGAGTAGTTGTATTCAACTGGGTCCGTAATGAAACGCAAAGTCGCAAGGGCGCAAAGGCGCAAAGGTTTCATCATCTTTGCGTCCTGGCAACTTCGCGTCTCTGCGTTTTCTCCTGTCCAAATCATGCTGCTGCCTTCTCTCGCTTGATCAACATCAGTTTCTTCGCCGTCTCCACCGCCACGGCGGCATCGCGGCAATAGCGGTCGGCCTCGATGTCTTCGGCGAAGGCAGAGTTCAACGGCGCGCCGCCGACGAGGACGATCAAATCCAGGCGGATACCCTCGTCTTTAAGCCGCTGGATGACGACACGCATATAAGGCATGGTCGTCGTCAACAGCGCCGACATACCGATGATATCGGGGTTATGTTCGCGGATCGCGCCCATAAACTTGTCGGCGTCGGAGTTGATGCCGATGTTGCTCACTTCAAAGCCCGCGCCTTCCATCATCATCGCCACGAGGTTCTTGCCGATGTCGTGGATGTCGCCCTTGACGGTGCCGATGACCATTTTGCCGATTTTCTGCGCGCCGGTTTCGGCGAGCAGCGGATGCAGGATGGCCATGCCGGCCTTCATCGCTTTGGCGGCCATCAGCACTTCAGGCACGAACAGGATGCCGTCGCGAAAGTCAATGCCGACGATGTCCATGCCGGCGACAAGGCCCGTGGTCATCACGTCGTAAGCCGTCATGCCCCGGCGCAGACATTCGTGCACCTCGGCCTCCACTTCTGCGGCAAGGCCGTCGTACAGGTCGTCGCCCATCTGGCGCAGAAGCTCTTCGGTCGAGAGTCCGGTCAGGTTGATTGCGTCAGCCATAAATGTGTCCTCAGAGTCTGTTCCAAGTGATGCGCGATCCGTGAGGCCCAGCGCCAGGCTTCACGCATCACGCTTCACTCGATCCCATTGTACCCGAATATCCACGAGTTGCCCGAGATGGGCCAGATCGTGGTTCATCATCTCCACCACTTGCCAGCGCAGTGTGGTCGCGCCGCGCGAGTTACGCGAGGCGGGTCTCTGCCATTCGCCGGGGCCGAGGTCGGTCAGGAAATCCAATGTCCCTCGGCGCTTCTCCGCGAAATCTTTCAGCAGGACGTCAAGCGGAGGCGGCGTCGGGGTCGGCGGCATTTCTTCCGAATCAAAGTGCGGCAATCGAGGATTATCCTCGCGGCGAATGCGCTCAAGCCGCGCGCGGTACACGGCTTCCACGGCGAGCAGATGATCGAGCACTTGTCCCACCGACCAGCCATCATCGGGCCGCCAGTCATATCCATTCGCCGGCAAGGCGCGAATCAGGCCGTTGATGTCACGCGGCGTGGAAGCGAGAGCTTGGAGGAGTACGGCGCGTTGAGTCATGCCGCCCGCCTCCGCGCCCGCCTCGTCTCCCGGTCTTCGACAACTCCCGCCTCGCGTTTCGGCAGAAGCCCTTCGAGATGCGGAAACGGATCTACGGCGTGCGGAATGTGAATCGCGCCGACGAACTCGTCTTGAAAGTTCGGCGCGACGGCAGTCTGGACATGCTGGATCCAGCGGGCGACTCTCGCAGCTTCCTTACGCTTGGCCCGGCTCAGCAAAGCGATGCGCGCGCCGTCGCCGGCCGCGTTACCGACAGCGTGGACTTTGGCAAGGTCGCAATCGGGGATGAGGCCGAGAATCATCGCGTGTTGCGGGTCAATGTAGCTGCCGAACGCGCCGGCCAGAATCACTTCATCCACTTTCAACACGCCGCGCTCGGCCATCAGCAACTTCGCCCCGGCATACAGCGCGGCCTTCGCCAATTGAATGGCGCGCACGTCGTCTTGAACGACGACGATAGGCCGCCCGGTCGCGGACTGATCGGCGGTGGCGAGGATGTATTCGGGAATCAGATTGCCGCTCGGCGCTTTGAGATACTTCACGTGCGGCGACTCGATGCTCGGCTTGAAGCGTCCGTCGTGTGAGATGACCCCGGCGAGGTACAGCTCGGCAACAGCCTCGATGATCCCGGAGCCGCAGATGCCGGTCGCGAGAAGCGGCCCGCCGCCCAGCGCCCGTTCGCGCAGTGCGCGCGCCCGCGCCGCCCGCGCTTCCGGCAGATCGGCCGGCATAGCCCACTCGTCGCTCCACTCGTCTCGGCCGATGATCTTGAAGCGCGGCGCCAGCGTGATCGGATCGATTCTCACGCGCTCGATCGCGCCGGGGGCGGCCCGTTGGCCGTGACGAATCTGCGCGCCCTCGAATGCCGGCCCGGTCGGGCTGGAGGCCGACAGCACTCGTTCGCGGTTGCCGAGCAGAAGTTCGGCGTTCGTTCCCACGTCAACGATGAGAATGATGTTTTCGTGAGTGTGAGGTTCTTCGGCCAGCGCGACGGCGGTGTTGTCCGCGCCGACGTGTCCGGCCTGGCAGGGAAGGACGTGAACGTATGCGCCGGGATGCGCGCGCAGGCCGAGGTCGCGCGCCTTCACGTCGATCGGATCGTGGATCGCCAGCGCGAACGGCGCGCCGCCGAGTTCGATCGGGTTGATGCCGAGAAGAATGTGGTGCATCGTCGTGTTACCGACGAGGCACAGGTCAACGACGTCGGTCGGTTTCAATCCGACGGCTTGCGCCGCCTGCTCGATCAACGCATTGAGGCCGTCAATTATCGCGCGGTGCATTACGTCGAGGCCGTCATCGCGCATCATTGCGTAACTGACGCGCGACATCAAATCCTCGCCGTAAGTGACCTGCGGGTTCATCATGGCCTCGGTCGCCAGCACCGCGCCGGTGCGCAGATCGCACAAGTGGCCGGCCACGGTCGTCGTGCCGACATCGCACGCGAAGCCGACCGCGCTTTCGGCGTAGCCGGGTTGCACTCGAATCACTTCGCGCTCGTCCCACACCGACACGGTCACCGCCCAATTGCCATCGCGCAGTGTCTTTTGCAAGCCGAGGAGTTGGGTGTAATCAATTGAGAGTCTCTCAAGCCCCCACTGTTCGCGCAGAGCGTCGCGCAGTCGCTCCCAATCGCCGCGTGTGTCCTCCAGCGTCGCCGCCTGAACTTCGACGTAATGCTGGCGCACCGCCGGATCGAGGGTGATGATGCGCTCGGTCGCCGTTTTCCGCACGATTTGTTTTTGGGCTTGACTCTCGGGCAGAATAGTGACGAGAACGTCGTCGAGGATGTGGCAGGCGCAGGACTGGCGCGCGTCGGCGGGTAGGTTGTGCTTCTCGCGATATGCCAACTCGCGCCCGTCAATCG
>JACQED010000054.1 GCA_016200785.1 Chloroflexota bacterium | reverse complement strand
GGGCGGCGATTGTGCTTGATGTCGGGAGGCTCGTGCCGGTGATGGGGCAACGTAGATGCGAGTTCAGGCGATCCGCGGTGAGTTAGAGATTTGCTCCAGCAAGGTTGCCATAACTGCCACATCACGCGGCCATCAGTCTCACACGAACCTTGTCGGCTTCAAGCACCACGAATGCGCCAGGCAGTCACCCAGGTTCGTCTCGCAGTAGATCGCTCCGGTGAAGGCGCCGGCTCATTCATTCCTTTTTCTCTGCCGGCGGCGGCTGATCGCCTCGCACAACGTACAGAAAATGCAGGCCGTCCAATATCTCTACATCGCGATAGGCTTTTCCCAGAGCCTGCAGGTGTGGATCATAAGTGACGAGGTGCGTCGCTTGCCCCTTCACTGCGCAAGCCAGCACAAGATCGTCGTCCGGGTCGGCTGCTACGACCGGTTCGACGTCGGCTGGAGTCACTGTCACGTACTCGCCAAGCCGCACAAGATCGGCGAGATGCTCGGCGGCGCTGGCCGGGTCAATTCCTTGCTCTTGAAATTTCTCGGCCAGTTCGGCCAAAGTGTCATCGGAGTACAACTGGACAAACTCGCCAGCCCGCCAACGCCGCAGCAATTCGGCATTCGGGCTGCGCGGGTTGCGCGTTCGATGAGCCGCCAGAACGACGTTCGTATCAAGGACAGCGCGCGGTTTCTCAGTCGCCTTCGACGGTCTCGCGCTCATCGTCTATCGAGTTCCCGGCGGCCAGGGCGTGCGCCTGAGCGCGAGCCAGGCTGATTTCGCCGGCCGTCACCGTCATCTCGTGTGTCCATTCTCGGCGGTCGCCGGCGACCTGCGCCGCCTCACGGAGCAGGGCGAGGGCGCGTGGCGAAGGGGGATGTATTGGACGGAAGGGCCGCCAGTCGCCGCCGGGTGTCGGCAGCATGACTGCGGTGTCGGTAACGCCGCTCAAAGCCAGGCCAATCTGAGTCAAAGCGTCTTCAAGTTTCTTCAGCCTGGCGAGAATCGACTCGTACTGTTGTCGGCTGAGAAGCGCCGCGCGAGGCTCTTTCTCAACAATCAGCAGAAAAACGTCGTCGTTAGTCTCCGCCTGTCGAACAATTTCCTGTATCTGTCGTCCAGCCTCTGCTAACGGAATGGTCTTGACCATACGTCACCTCTGTTCTTTCAGTGGACTCATTGAATTCTACGCCCAAGTTGCCACCCCCGCCAGATCATACACCATCGCCCCGCTGATCCTCACCGGCACGACATCAGCCTCATCAGCGCAGTCAGCGTTTCAGCGATTCAATTGTTGGGGCGGGGGGAACCGCAGATCAGCAGAACGGCGCGGATTGACTATCCAACGGCATACGCCGTATGCTTCCTCAGTTCCGGCGAATGCCAGCCGAGCACGATGTGGTCGTGCGGGATGCCGGCGGCTACGAGGTCTTCGGCCACACCCGACTCCGTGCCGTCAAAGTGAATCCAGATTTTCCCGTCGCGGATGTCAATATGGATCACCGTGCCGTGAATGCGCTTGTGGCCCTGCCAGCCGAAGTAGAGCAGTTCGTAGTGATCGCTGTTCTCATCGAAAACCGTCTCCACTTGGATATCGCCAACGGAGGGCTTGTTGGCGTAATCCTGAATGACTCGCTTGATCGTGGATCGGAACTCGGCTAGTCTATCCATCTCACAATCACCTCTTTAGTCGGGCTAAAAACGATCAGAGGGATATTGAACCTCTCCAACGCCAACTCTCCGATCGGCTCATCGAATATGCCATCGTGCGTTTGGTCGGTGATCGCCAGATAGAGTTTTCGCTCCGGCTCCTGTTCGGCGATCATTTCGCGGTACAACAGGAATTGCCCCACTGCCACTTCCAGATCGCGCACCTCCGATGTGCCCCCGAAGCCTTTGATCTCGACTGCGATCTTTTTCCCATTCTTTTCCGCCGCCACCGGCCACTCTGCTCCCAGATCGACGAACAGGTTTCGCACACCATACGCGAACGTGTACGGATCGTGTGTGATCGATCACCCATCCATCTTTGATCAGGGCATTGCGGACGGCGTCGTGGAATACGTCTCTGGCGGGCATACTGCTACTGTAATCCGAACTGAATATTCCGTCAACCGTTTCCCTTTATTTCCCTGTTTCTTTCAGTTCCCTCACATCACCACCATCCTCTCCCTCACCGCCACCGTCCCCCGTCAAATCATACGCCATCGCCCCGCTGATCCTCACCGGCACGATCTCCCCCACGGGCAAGTCGCCCTCGACGATCACCATCCCGTCAATCTCTGGCGCGTCGCGATAGCTGCGGCCTAGCGAGAGGCCGTCGTTGTTCCCTTCGACCAGCACCTTCAGCGTCTTTCCCACCTGCGCTTGATTGCGTTCCAGCGAGATGCGCTGTTGCTGTTCCATCAGCCGGGCGCGGCGCTCCTCTTTCACTTCGAGCGGAATCGGATCGCCCAACGCCTCGGACTCGGTTCCCGGCTCGAACGAGAAGGTGAAACAACCCACGCGGTCGAATTTCAACTCGGCGGCGAAGTCGAGCAGAGTCTGAAATTCCTCTTCCGTTTCGCCCGGATAGCCGAGGAGGAATGTCGTGCGGATGGCGAGGTCGGGCATCGCGGCGCGCATCCTCTCGATCGTGCGATGCACCCAATCCACGTTCGCCGGGCGGCGCATCCGGCGCAAGGTCATCGGGTGGCCGTGCTGGAGCGGCATGTCGAGATAATGCGCGATCTGCGGGTGGCGGGCCATCGTATCGATCAGGCGATCCGTCACGTAGCCGGGGTAGGCGTACATGATCCGAATCCAATCAATACCCGGCGCGGCGGCGACGAGGCGATCCAGCAAGTCGGCGAGGCCGTCCTTCGTGCCGAGATCGTGGCCGTAGTCGGTCGTGTCCTGCGCGATGAGGATCAATTCGCGGACGCCGAGTGATTGCAGTTTCACCGCTTCGGCGACGATGGCTTCGGGCAGGCGGCTGACGGCGGTGCCTTTGATCAGCGGGATGGCGCAGAAGGCGCACGGTCGGCGGCAACCGTCGGCGATCTTGAGATACGCGCTCGCATTTCGTGGGTGACGGGTGACGGGTGACGAGAGCCGCGCCACGCGCCACTCGTCACTCGTCACATCTCTATCGGGCAAATGAAAAATAGGTTCAGGATACGGTCGCTCCCGCAGTCGTCCCACGAGATCGACAATGTCCATCCAGCGCCGCGTGCCGATGATGCCGTCGAGGCCGGGGACTTCTTCAATCATCGCCGCACCGTATCGTTGGGACATGCACCCGGCGGCGATCAAAATCTGTCCGGGTTTCTTGGCCTCGGCCAGTTCTCGCAGGACGGCGACCGACTCGGCGCGCGCCGGGCCGATGAAGCCGCAGGTTTGGAGTTTGAATTTTGCCTTTGGCATTCTGTGGACGATTGTATCACGCCAAGACGCTAAGACGCAAAAAGACTTTGCGCCTTTGCGGCTTCGCGGCTTCGCGTGAGATATTTAGCTTTGTAAAGAAAATCTACGCCGCTTTGAAGCGAAGGCCCGCGCGCTGTTCGGGGGTGGCGAGCGGGACCGTGAAGTGGAAGGTGCTTCCCTTGCCAACCTCGCTTTCGAACCAGGCCTTGCCGCCTTGCAATTCGACGAGGTTCTTGAAGATGTTGAGGCCGAGGCCGGTGCCGGGGACTTCACGCACGACGCGATCTTCGGCGCGGAAGAACTTGCTGAATATCTGCTTCTGATCCTCCGGCGAGATGCCGATGCCGTTGTCCGTGACCGAGATGTGCAGAACGTCCGGCGCGCCGTCCGCGTCCCAGATGTTCTGCGACGGCTCGACGCGCAGAATGATGTGGCCGCCCTCGGGCGTGTACTTGTGAGCGTTGCTGATCAAGTTGGTCAGCACCTGGGCCATTCTCACCATGTCGGCCCACACCGGCGGCAGGTCGTCGGCGATTTGCTGTTCGAGCGTCTGCTTCTTCGCCTCGTACTGCGCGGCGGTCGAGCGCGCCACGTCGTCGATCACGGCCCGGAAGGGGATGACGGCCAGTTCGAGTCTCATGCGCCCGGCCTCGATGCGCGAGATGTCGGCCAGATCGGTGACCAGCGAGGCCATGCGCTCGACGTTGGAGCGGATCGTGTTGAGGAATTGCACCTGCCCGTCGCTGATCGGCCCGACGACGCCTTTCGCCAGCAGGTCGGTGTAGCCCTTGATCGAGGTCATGGGCGTCTTCAGTTCGTGCGCCACGAACGAGACGAACTCGCTCTTCGCCAGATTGGCCTGCCGCACCTCGGCGAACAGGCGCGCGTTGGTGATCGCGCTCGAGGCATGATCGGCGAGGCGGTTCATGAACTCAACCCGATCGTCGGCGAAAGCGTCGGGCGTGTCGCTTTCGAGGGTGATGAGGCCGATGATTTCTTTCTCGCGCAGCAGTGGGACGGTCAACTGCGAGAAAGTGGACTCGCGCAGGGGAGCGTAACTCGGATCGGAGCGCACGTCGCGCACTAGAGTCATCTGGCCGCTCTGGATCACGCGTCCGACGATTCCCTTATCCAGCGGCATCGGCGTCTCGCGATACTCGTCCAGGGCGTCGCCGTATCCCTCGGCGGCGAGGATCAATAGGCCGCCGCTCACCACCATGCCCGCCGCCCCGGCCGAGGCGTTCGTCGCGCGCATGGCCCAGTTGAGCGTGATGGCGATGGCTTTGCTCACATCGAGCGTCGTGTTGAGTTCGCGGTCAATGCGCTGAAGCATCGAAAGTTCGTCCACGCGCGCGGCCAGCGCCTGATCGGTGAGCGTATACAGTCGCGCGTTCTCGACCGAGATCGCGGCCTGTCCGGCGAAGGCCTGCAGGAGATCCTGATCGCTTTCGTCGAAGCCGCGCCCGTCGCGCCGGTTGATGACCTCGATCACGCCGAGCGTGCGCTCTTTGGCGCGCAGCGGCGCGGCCATCAGCGCGCGGGTGACGAAGCCCGTGCTCTGGTCGGTGGATTTGAAAACGCGCGGGTCGTTCAACGCCTCGTTCACGATCAGCGGCCGGCCCGAGGCCGCCGCCGCGCCGACGATGCCCGCCGTGCCGGGGATGCGCGTGCCCAGCAAATTCGGCGCGACCGGGCCGGTGGCGACGGTGAAAATGAAATCGCCGGTCGCCTCGTCGAAGAGGAACAGACTGCCCGCCTCCACCGCGAGGATGTCGGCGGCGCTCTCGGTGATTCTTTGCAGGAGCGGTTGGAGTTCGAGCGTGGAGGTCAGCGACTGGGCCACGGCGTTGAGCGTTGCCAACTGCCGGGCGCGCTGTTCGGTCTCGCGGTACAGGCGCGATTTTTCGATGGCCGTCGCCGCCTGATCCGCGATGGCCCAGAAGATTTTGAGTTGATCGAGCGTGAACAGCACGCCGGGATCGTGCGCGGCCACAACCATCACGCCCAGCGTTCCGCCGGCCCCGGCGTTGAGCGGCACGCCCAGCCACGCCCGATAGGGATGGCCGAGCGAGCGTACGCCGCGCCGTTCGCATTCGAGGCGATAATCGTCGGTCAGGATCGGCTGGCCGGTGCGGATGATCTCGCTGGCGAGTCCCTGGCCCGTCGGCCACGGCCGGCCCTCGGCCGCGTTCAGCCGTTCGCCGTTCTCGATGAAGAAGGCGTACGACAACGTGCCCGCCTGCGGGTCTTTCAGTATGATGTGGAAGTTGCTGGTGTCGACGACTTTCGAGGCCTGAGCAAAGATGAGCTCGAGCAGATCGTCGAAGGCGATGGTGAAGTTGACGGCCTGCGACACCTGGCCGAGGACGTTGAGCTCGGTGAGGCGGCGCTCGATGTCGGTGACGCTCTGCGCGCGCTCGATGGCGACCGCGGCCTGATCGGCGATCGACTCGAGAAAAGTGAGATCGTCGCGGGTGTACGGCTCGCCGGAGAGTCGCGGCCCAAGCGCGAGCCAGCCTTGCAGGCCGATCTTGCCCGGCAAGGGAACGAACGATGTCGAGCCGAGAACGGCCAACCGCGCGCGGTCGCCGGCCAGCGTGGCCGGCGGAGGCGAATCGGGCGCGAGGTAGAGGATGCCGGATTGCGCCGCCAGGGCAAAGGCCAGCGCGCCCTCGGCCGAGAAGCGCACGTCGGTCTCCGGCCGGCCGCGCGATGCATACGCCGCGTAATCGAGGCCGGCTGGCCGCCGTAGAAAGATGTGGCAGTGCGTGGGATGCAGTGAAGTCGTGATCTGCGTTTTCACCGTGCTGGCGATCTGTTCCAAGTCGAGTGCGCGAGTCAGTTTGCGGCTGAAAGACTGCAGCGCCTCGCGGTGAGCGCGCGCACTGCGAAAGAACAGCGCGTCCACCGTGTTCTGCAGGCGTTCGCGCAATGGGTTGAAAACCAAAACGAGAATCAGGACGAGCAGGCCGATCAGGATCGGGTTGTTGGCCGGCACTGCCGTGCCCACGGCCAGGCTGACCCCGGCCACCAGCAGTCCGTGCCCGAGCGTCACGAGGATACCGAGCGCGGCGTAGACCAGCGCCTGCGAGATGATGTAGTCGGTGTTGAGCAGACGGTAGCGCAGGATGGCGTAGCCGACGACGACGGGGAAGACGATGAGCGGCGGCAGATAGATCGCGGCGTTGAAGCTCAGGCCGAGCGCGATCGTCTGGTTGGCCGCCAGCCAGAAGCCTACCGGCAGGAAGGCGATCGCACTGCCGATCAAAATGATCCGGCTTTGCTCGCGGGCGATGGGCGAGGCGGCGCGCCACAGGCGATAGCCAGCCATGCCGACGAAGATCGGAATGATCACGCCGGAGAAAAGGAAAGAGTTGCCCCAGGCCGCGGCATACGCGGTCGGGTGGGCATAGTCGTAGACTCTCAGCTCGGCGAGGAACGCCAGCGCGACAGCGGGCGCGAAGCCGATCCAGCGCAGAATCGGTCGGCGCGTCACGAAGGCGGCCTCTTGCGGCAAGACCAGGGCCAGCGTGAACAGCGAACCGCCAGCCAGCGGAAAGACGGCCGTCCAGAGCCGGGTGAGGCCGTGCGTAGTATAGACGTCGAAGAGCGCGCCGAGGGTGACGGCCATACAGGCGCAGAAAGCGGCGAAAACGCGCCCGGCAACTTCGGTTCGGCGCAAGCGGAACACCCACAGACCGACGAGCAAGTAACAAAAGCCGATGAAGTACGGGATGACGAAATAAGTGAACGTGTCGCGCAGGGGGAACGTCGCGAGCCTAACTGTGACCGCGCCGCTTGGGTGTGCTGGATCGTTCTCGTTGATGTAGCCCAGCCTCACCTCATCGCCGACTCTCTTCCCGGCGATGGCCGTCGCCAGATCGCCGTCGGCGCTGACGGGCACGCCATTCACCGAGGTGATGCGGTAGCCGAATCCGGGAAAGACAGATGACAGTGCCCACTCTCCGGCGACGGTGGGCGCGAGGCCGTTGTAGATATTCGTCTGCTCGACGAAGCCGCCGAGGAATGGCCGCTGAGTCCACTGGTACGCGAACAAGGGGGCCAGCGCATAGACGGTCACAGCCAGAAAGAGCATCAGCCCCACCAAGCCCAGGGCGACTTGATCTTGGATCGCGCGCAGACGGCGCTGGCCGACTTCAACCCGGGCAACAGCCGGAGCGTTTGCCATAGTGAGTTGATTGTAAGCCGAGATGGGGGATGGCGCAAGGAGGAGCCTTGACACCCCCCAAATAGCCGCTACCCCTGGCTTCACTCTCCCACTATAATACAAGCCATGCCCGGCATGGCTGTCCTCCGCGCAAAGGCTTTGCGTGTTCATCAATTGTTGCTCGAACACTACGGGCAACCGACGTGGCGCAATCCGATGCCGGCGCTAGACGAACTCGTCTCGACGATTCTGTCGCAGAACACGAACGACAACAACCGCGATCGCGCGTTCCAGTCACTGCGCGCGAAATTCCCGAGGTGGGAGGCGGTGCGCGATGCGCCGAAGCGCGAGGTGATCGACGCGATCCGGCCGGCGGGCCTCGCCAATCAAAAAGGGCCGCGCATTCAGACGGCGCTAAAAGAGATCACCGCCGAACGCGGCGCGCTCGATCTCGAATTCCTGCGCGATCTGCCGCTGGACGAAGCTCACGCGCGGCTGACCAGGTTCAACGGCGTCGGCCCGAAGACGGCGGCCATCGTGCTTTTGTTCTCGCTGGGCCGCCCGGCCTTCCCGGTGGACACGCACATCTACCGCGTCACCGGACGCCTCGGCCTGCGCCCGGAGCGGATGACGGTCGAGCAGGCGCATCCGCATTTCGAGAGTCTCCTGCCGCCGGAAACGTATTATGCGGCGCATCTCAACATCATCCGTCACGGCCGCGAAATCTGCCAGGCCCGCCAGCCCAGGTGCGGCGAGTGTTTTCTGACGCGGCAGTGTGTGTTTTATCGGGAG
Source organism: Chloroflexota bacterium (assembly GCA_016200785.1). Classification (GTDB taxonomy): domain Bacteria; phylum Chloroflexota; class Anaerolineae; order Anaerolineales; family JACQED01; genus JACQED01. The sequence continues at coordinate 1,413 of JACQED010000054.1, read as the reverse complement.
GTTGTCAGAAAGAAAGGGGGCAGGGGAGCAGGGGTGCGGGGATAAGTCTCCCTTTCCCCTGTTTCCTTGTTTCCCTGTTTTCCTTCTACCATGTCTACTTCCCTCACCAACCTCCGCCAATCGCTCCTCCTCATGCTGGAACGAGCGCAAGCACGGAAGGATCGGCACGACGTCGAAGTCATCCAAGTGGCCCAGGCCCAACTCGACGCGCTGGAGGCCGAACTCGCGCCCGGCGAAGAGCAGAAGCGGCTGGCCGCGCTCTACGAAGTGTCGCAGGCGCTCGGTTCGTCGCTCGATCTGGCCGAGGTGCTCAATCAGGTGATGGACGCGGCCATCCGGCTGACCGGCGCGGAACGCGGCTTCATCGTCCTGCTCGACGACTCGGGCGGCGAACTCGACGTGCGGGCCGCGCGCAACTACAACCGCGAAACCCTGCCCGCAGGCGACACGCAGTTCTCGCGCACCGTCGTGAGCCGAGTGGCCGCGTCGGGCGAGCCGGTGGTCACGACCAACGCCCAGGACGACCCGCGCTTTGCTAACTCTTCGTCGGTGGCGCATCTGGCTTTGCGCTCGATCATGGCCGTGCCGCTCCGCGCGCGCGGCAGGACGATCGGCGTGGTCTACGTTGACAACAAAATCCGCGCCGGCCTGTTCAGCGAAGCGCACCTGAAACTCCTCGCGGCCTTTGCGTCGCAAGCGGCGGTGGCGGTGGAGAATGCGAGACTGTACACCCTCACCGACGAAGCGCTGCGCGGGCGCGTCGCCGAACTGCAAACGATGCAGACCATCGACCGCGAACTCAACGCCCACTTGAACTTCGAGCGCGTGATGCAGATCACGGCCGAACGCGGCGTGCGCGGCACGGGAGCCGCCGCCGGCTGGATCGGGTTGATGGACTCGGAGGCGAACGTCCTGCGCGTCATCGCCGGGGCCGGCCCGGCGGACGCCGCGCGGCCCGAAACCTATCCGGCCGACGCGCCTCTGCTGGGGTCGGTGCTGGCCCAGCGCAAACCGGCGCGGCTGGCCGCCACGCTCGGCGGCACGGCCCGTCTCATCGTGCCCGTTTTGCGCGAGGGCCGCGCCATCGGGCTGATCGAAGTCGAGCGCCCGAAGGCTAATTTTACCGAAGAGGCCGAGGCCTTTCTCGCGCGGCTGGCCGACCACGCGGCCATCGCCATCGAGAACGCGCGGCTGTACGAGGCGGTGCGCCAGGCCAACGACGCCAAGAGTCAGTTCGTCTCGGTCGTCTCGCACGAACTGAAACTCCCCATGACCTCGATCAAAGGCTACACCGACATCCTGCGCCAGGGCATGGCCGGGCCGGTCAACGACCAACAGCGCCAAATGCTGAACACCATCCGCAGTAACGTGGATCGGATGGCCGTGCTGGTTTCGGACCTCTCCGACATTTCG
>JACQED010000413.1 GCA_016200785.1 Chloroflexota bacterium | reverse complement strand
GGCGTGGCAGATCGACTCACAATCCAGCGCGGTGTACCTCGGGTTCGCGGAACTTGCCCTCGCGCGCGGCGAATTGTCGCAAGCTGACGGCTATCTGCGAGCCGCGCTGTGGGTGCAGACCCAATCGAACGCGGAGAAGGTTGCGCCTCTGTTGGCGTGGGCCGAACTCGCCGCGCGACAGGGCGACACGGACGCCGCGCTGGTGCGTTACCGGCAAGCCTTCGATGCGGTGACCGATTACACGATCTTCGGCTGGGGATCGTGGGGATGGAATCCCTACGCGTGGTTCGTCTTTCAACGGCGCAGCCTGCCGGTGGACGTTCTGCCGCAGCTGACCCGCGCCGACTTCACGCCCGACCTCGGTCGGCGGTTGCTCCCGCTCGGCGCGCTGTATGAGTCGCGTGGCGAGGACGAGAGCGCACTGTTCGTCTATCGCCGACTGCTGGCGAACGATCCGGCGCTGACCGAGGCGCGTGATAGAATTGCCCGCTTGTCGCCGTAGGATGGCGCAAGGACTCTTCGCGTCCTTCCCGTCTTCGTCGTTCAATGCTATAAAATCGCGACATGAAATCCCGCCTGCAATTGACGGCCGTGATCGTCCTGCTGGCAATCGTCTTCGCCGCCGAGACGGTCGGCTTGCGGAACATCTACACGACGCGCAACCCAAGCGGCAACGATCTCCTGCCGCGCTGGCTCGCGACGCGCGCTTGGCTGACGCAGGGCCTCAGTCCCTACGATCCTGCAATCGAACAGCGCGGACAGGGAATAATCTATGGCCGTCCGGCGACGAAGCCCGGCGAAGACCTCGCGCGCTTTTTGTACCTTCCCTACGCCATGCTGTTCTACTTGCCGATCGCCCTCCTGCCGTATTCGTGGGCCCAAGCGGCGTGGATGACCGCCATCCAGTTCTGCCTCATGGGGATGACGTTTGTGGCTTTTCGCTTGTATCGCTGGTCGCCTCCGACGTGGCTGGCGGGATTGATCGCCCTGTGGTCAATCGTCGGCTACCCCGGCGCGCGCTCCCTCCTCCTCGGCCAGCTCACGATCGTGATGGCGCTGCTCATCGCCGTCGGCCTGTGGGCCGTCCGCGAACGGCGCGACGTGTTGGCCGGAATCTTCTTCGCGCTCTCGACGGCCAAACCCACGCTGGCGATTCCGCTCATCCCGATCATCTTCATATGGAGTCTGTCGGCGCGGCGCTGGAAGCTGGCCGGCGCGCTGGCCGCCTCGTTGATCGCCCTCGTTGCGTTCTCGTTCCTCGTTGCGCCCGATTGGCCGATGGCCGTGATCGGGCAGGCACAGGGTTACACGGCCTATACCGAGATCGGATCGGTGGCGAACATTGTGACCCGGCAGGTCTTCCCCGTTTTGGGAGTCGTCGGCGAATACACGCTGTCCGCGATCCTTGTCGGCTGGATGTTGTGGGAATGGTGGCGCGCGCGGGAAGACGAGGGGCGGCGATTTGAGTGGGCGGTCGCAGTGACGCTCGTCGTCACCCTGATCGTGTCGCCGCGCACCGGCACGACGAGTCAGCCGGTGCTTTACCTCGTTCTGATCATGCTCTTCGCGCGATTGGCCCGCGCCCGGCCTCGATGGGCGAGCGCGGGCATCGTCGTCACTTTGGCCGTCACGGCGATCGGCTTGTGGGCTTTGTTCCTTATCACCGTCGCGGGACGCATCGAGCAGCCGCCGGTGTTTCTGCCTCTGCCGCTTGGCCTCGCCGGCGCGCTCGTGTTTGCGCGGACACCCGATGCGTAACTCGACGCGCGTCACCGTGCTGTTCGGCCTGGCCGCCGTGTTGTGGCTGACGATCGTCCTCGCCGGCTACTACTACGTTCATAAGCCGATACAGCCGAGTCAAGGCCTGCCACTCGCGCGACTTGCTCTGACGCTGATCGGCTGGCTGGCGACTCTCGCCCTCGCCGCCGGGATCGGGCGCGCGATCCTCCCCTTCCTCTCCGACCTTTCGCGCCGCGAGGCGATCGCATTGCAAATGGGACTCGGCCTCGGCGTGCTGGGCCTCTTCGTGCTGGCGCTCGGCGCGGTCGGCGGCTATCGCCCGTGGATCGCGTGGGCGGCGTTGATCGGCGGCCTGATCGCATTTCGTCGAACCGTGCGCTCAACGGTTGCCGAACTTCGCGCCGCCGTGCCGCGCTGGCCGGCCACCGGCGCCAATCGCGCGCTCGCGATCTTCGTCGGCCTCACACTTGCCCTCGCCTTCCTCCGCGCCCTTGCGCCGCCGACGGCGTGGGACGCGCTCGTCTATCATCTCACCGGCCCGGCACTCTACATCGCCTCGGGTGGCATCCATCACTCGATAGATATTCCCTACCTCGGTTTTCCGCAATGGCCGGAGATGCTGTTCACTTGGGCCATGCTCCTCGGGAGCGCGAACGGCGCGGCGCTCTTTCACTTCACCTTTGCCGTTCTCACGCTGTGCCTCGTGCCGGGCCTCACGCGCACCCACGCATCGGGGCGGGGTTGGCTCGTTTGGGCCATCCTGGTTGCGATCCCGACGGCCGCGCTGCTCGCCAGTTGGGCCTACGTCGAATGGTTCACGATGTTCGCCGTCACCGCCTCGTTCTTCGCGATCGCACAGTGGCAGGGACAAGAAGCAAACGAAAGGAAATGGCTTGCGCTGGCGGGCGCTTTCGCCGGCCTCGGCTTCGCGGCGAAATACACGACACTCGGCGCGGTTCTCGGACTCGGACTGCTCGTCTTGTTTTGGGCCGGGCGGGAAAGATTCGTCCGTGCCGCTTTGACCTTTGGCCTCGCCGCCGCGCTCGTCGCGCTCCCGTGGCTGATCAAGACTCTGGCGCTGACCGGCAACCCGATCTATCCATTTATCTTCGCGGGCAAATACTGGGATGCGTATCGCTCAACATGGTACAGTCAGCCGGGCACGGGATTGCGCGGCCTCGCGCTTTTGATCGCGCCGTGGACGGCGACGGTGTGGGGCGTCGAGGGCGGATCGCCGTACGGCGCGGACATCGGCCCAATGTTTCTCGGCTTGATCCCGTTCATCTTTCTCGGCTGGCGCGAACGCTCGCAGGCGTCGCGCCGTTTGTTGATCGGCGCGCTGATCGTCGTCGGCGCGGCTTACGCGGCCTGGATCGCTCAACTCGCGCTCTCGCGCTTGCTGGCGCAGACGCGCCTTCTGCTTCCGGTCTTCCCGCTGCTGGCTGTGTTCGCCGCCATCGCCTTTGACAACTTGAAAATCGTAACGTCGCCGCGTTTCGCCGCGCGTTGGGTCGTCGGCGCGTCGATCGCGCTGGCCCTCGCGCTCAACGCCACCGGGCAGATTCTCTCATTCGCCGCCGACTCGCCCCTGCCGGTCGTCGTCGGCGCGCAGAGCGAGGCCGATTACCTCACGTCGC
>JACQED010000412.1 GCA_016200785.1 Chloroflexota bacterium | reverse complement strand
TTCGTCAGTTCGGGCACGGAGGCGACGATGATGGCGCTCCGCCTCGCGCGCGGCTTCACCGGCAAGGCGACGATTATCCGCTTCGCCGGACACTTTCACGGTTGGCACGACTCGGCGACGATAGGCTATCAGCCGCCCTACAACGTGCCCTCTTCGGTCGGCATTCCCGCTGGGGCGCTCTCGCACATCAAATGCGTGCCTCCGAACGACCTATCCGCCGTGGAGCGCGCAATGGATGACGACGAAGATGTCGCCGGGATTATACTCGAACCGGCGGGCGGCTCAAACGCGGCCATCCCGACGCGCCCCGGCTTCCTCCCAGCTCTGCGCGATCTCTGCGCGGCGCGCGGCGTCGTGCTCATCTTCGACGAAGTGATCTCCGGCTTTCGCTACGCCCCCGGCGGCGCGCAGGAATACTTCGGCGTCAAGCCCGACCTGACGGCACTGGCAAAAATACTGGCTGGCGGCCTGCCCGGAGGCGCGGTCGCGGGACGCGCAGACATCATGTCTCTTCTGGCCTTCAAAGACGACCCTCACGCCAATCGTTACGAACGAATATCGCATCCGGGCACGTTTAACGCAAACCCGTTGAGCGCGGCGGCAGGCGTGGCGACGCTCGAAATCGTCTCGACCGGCGAGCCGCAACGAGTCGCGGGAGATCTGACTCTCAAGTTGATCGCCGGAATGAACAACGCCCTTCGAGCCGCCCGCGTGCCTGGCTGCGTTTATGGCGATCGGTCATCCTTCCACCTGTTGGTGGGACAAGAGGATTTCACCGCAGACGACGCCGATCGGGTACTCGATCGCGCCGATCCGGCGCGGCTCTCGACTGGGATGGGGCGTTTGACTCAGCCAGTCCGCGCCGCGTTGTTACTTGAAGGCATTGACCCATCCGGGCCTTCGGGCCGTCTCTCGTCGGCGCACACCGAGGCCGATGTGGAGCAGACTCTCGCCGCATTCGAACGAGCGCTCGACAGACTAAAGCGTTGGGAAATACTGTAATATGACGTGCGTCACATCGCCCGTCCCCCGTCACTCGCCACATGTCCTACGACCTCGTCATCAAGAACGGCCTCCTGATCACCGCCTCCGAGTCATTCATCGCCGACGTCGCGATCTCCGGTGAACGAATCGCGGCAATCGGGACGGACTTGAGCGGCGGGCGCGAGATCGACGCTCGCGGCTTGTATGTCTTGCCGGGTGCAATTGATGGACACGTTCACCTGACGGATCCCACTTATCCGCCCTACTCTATCCCGACCGCCGATTCGTTTGGCTCTGGCACAGTGGCGGCGGCATTCGGCGGCGTCACGACGGTGATTGACTTCGCACAACCTGCGCCGGGCCAATCTCTGATCGAGGGGTTGGATCGCAGGCAGGAAGACGCGGACGGCCACGCAGTGGTTGATTACGCTTTGCACCTCACACTGCGCGACCGCGACCCGGCTCGACTGGCGGAAGTGCCCGCCGTCTTCCAGCGCGGCGTGCCGTCGTTCAAGTTTTTCATGGCTTACGAGGGGTATCGGCTGGACGATGTTGCGATGTTTCGCGCGATGGAGGCGGTGGCGGCCCACGACGGCTTGGCGATCGTCCACGCGGAAAACTTCGACATCATTACGGAACTCCGACGGCGCTTAAGGGCCGAGCGCAAGTTCGGCCCAAGATGGCACGTCGCGGCTTGCCCGTCAGTGGCCGAGGGCGAGGCCGTGCACCGCGCGCTCGCCCTGGCACATCTGGCCGGCGCGCGCGTCTTGATATATCATCAATCGTGCATTGAAGGCCTGCGCGAAATTCGATTGGCAAAGGCGCGCGGGCAGGCCGCGTTCGGGGAAGTCTGCGTGCAGTATCTCGTCCTCACCGACGAGGTGTACGAAAGGGACGATCTCACGGCGCAGGCGCTGGCAATCAGCCCCCCGCTCCGCGGCAAGGAGCACCAGGCCGCGCTATGGCAGGGTCTGGCCGACGGCACGCTGGACATCGTCTCCACCGATCACAATCCGCGCCACAGGCAGGATCAGCCGCTTCATCATCCGCCCGGAACGTCGAGCATCGAGACACGGCTCGCATTGATGCACACCTTCGGGGTAAAAGCGGGCCGGTTGAGTCTCAATCGCTGGGTCGAAGTGTGCTGCTCCCGCCCTGCGCGCGTTTTCGGCCTGACGGGCAAGGGACGTCTCGCTCCAAACTACGACGCCGACATCGTCTTGTTCGATCCGACCGTGGAAGTTGCTCTGACCACGGGCACGCTTCATTCTTCGATTGGCTTTTGCACTTACGAAGGGATGAGGACAATCGGCTTTCCCGTCATGACGATCAGCCGGGGCGAAGCGATTGTGGAAAATGGGAATTTCGTCGGGAAGCCGGGGCGAGGGCGGTTCGTCGAGAGGGGATTTTGATCAGCTGATCGTCGCACCCTTGAGGCTCACCGCCGGCGCCGGGAGTCCGATCAACCCGATTGCCATCGTATAGCTTATAATTCGCGGCAATCGTTCGCAGAGAAATAGGTTGCCGACTTGGAACTCAAATCCTGTCGCGTGCTTGTGACGCCGACTTCATACGGCAAAAACGATCTCCAGCTTTGGACGGAGTTGGAGGCGCTGGTCGGTGAAGTGGTGCGCAACACTTTCGGGCGGCCTCTCACTGCCGGGGAAACTCGCGGGCTGATCAAGGGTTGCGACGGCTACATCGCCGGACTGGATACCATTGACCGGGCCGCGATCGAGGCCGCCGACCGGTTGAAAATAATCGCCCGCTACGGCGTGGGAGTAGACGGCGTCGACCTCGACGCGGCCAAAGAACGCTCCATCATCGTCACTAATACCCCTTTCGCCAATTCGGTGTCAGTCGCCGAACTCGCCATCGGCCTCCTGTTTTCGCTGGCGCGCTCGATCCCCTCTGCGGTGGCCACGACAAAAGCCGGACAATGGGCGCGCCCGATGGGTATCACACTCGCGGGGAAAACGGTGGGCGTGATCGGCCTCGGCGCGATCGGCAAGCAAGT
>JACQED010000393.1 GCA_016200785.1 Chloroflexota bacterium | reverse complement strand
TGCCGCGTGGCAAGCGCCGAGAGAAGATAGTTGCGGTTGAAGGTGAAAACGTTGTAAGCCAGGTCTTCGTGGGCGTCAACGATAATCATGCAGGAATAGTAACACAACAACGCCGGATGCGTCTACCCGCGCACCCGCGTTCCGCAGTTCCTACAATACACATCGCCTGCGACGATCGGGTTGCCGCACTCGTGACAAAAGCGCGCCCCGCGCGTCTCGGGGACGCGATCTGTTTCGCGCTCCGGCGCACTCGCCTGCCCTGCGGATCTCTTCCGCCGCCTGCGCTTCGGCGACTCCGCTGGCGCGCGCCGTGATTGAAGATACCAATACACCCCGCCGCCGATCAGCGCCGCTCCGGCAGCTCCCGCGCCGACGACCCACAGATTGAGCGACGGATTGCTCGAAGGCTCAACGGGCAGGTCGGGCGTGGCGGCGAACTCGGGCGGGCTGACGGTGTCTGCGGACAGCGCGTCGCCGGCCTTGGTATACGTGAGCGAGAATGAAACGACCTGGCCCGGCTTCAAGGCGCCGAGGTCTGCGCCGAAGTAGGCGAGGTCGTATTCGCCCGCGCCGAGTGAGGCGAGCGGCGGAGTGCCGGTCAGTCCACTCGCGCCGACCGGCTGTTGCACGCGAATCTTCGCGGCGGTCACAGCGTAGTCGCTGACCCAATCCAATTGATACGATCGGGTTGTGCCGTTCACGCGCAAAGCCGGGTCATAATACTCGACGCGAATATCCGGATTGGCGGCGGTCGCCGTGACCACCAGCCAATCGCCCTCGGTCTTCGTCGTGAATGGCGTGTTGAGAAAACTGCCGTTTGCGTCGCGCGCGGCGACTGCCAGCGGCTTGCCGGCCGACGCAGGAATCCGAATCGCGATCTGCGCCGGAAGCGGCGCGCCGGCCGTCAGGCGCGCATCGAGAATCACCAGCATGCTCGGCTGGTCGAACTCCGGCCACAGACCGATCTGGAGTGTATCGAAGCTGAGATCGACCTGAGCGCGCGCCGCGCGAGGCAGGCACATCGGCGCGAGCGCGAGAAGAAGGATCGGCGGAAGGATTCGAAGATTCATCTGCAACCGGCATCGCGCCGGCGTCATTTGGCCCGGCGATAGTAGACGACGAGGACGACGACGACGATCAAAACGAGCACGCCGAGGCCGATCAAACTCGTCGTGAGGGAGATGCTGCCGGCGGCGGGCGGCGCTGGAGCAGCGGCGGACGTTGTTTGCAGGCTGAGCACGTAAGCCGTCACGTTGTCAATATCCGTTTGCGCCAACGGCCCGCCGTTCTTGTCCAGCCAGGCCGGCATGACCGAGCCGGCGATACCTTTCTCGACTGTCTGTTGCACGTACCGCGCCGGGTCCATCGAGGGCCATTGTTTGGCCAACGTCGCGCCGATACGGCCCTGCCCGCGTGTGCCGTGGCACACCGCGCAGTTCTGTTGGAAGACGATCGCGCCCTGGCTGGCATCGCCCTTGATGCCGGGCAATGGGACGATCGTCACCGGAGCAATCGTGGGCGCGGGCACGGGTGGCACCGAGCCGCCGCGCAGGCCCACGATGAAGGCGGCCAGGTCTTCCACGTCCTGATCCGACAGGGGGCCGCCCTTGACCTTGCCCCACGCCGGCATCTTCGAGCCTTCGATCCCGTTGGCGATCGTCTGGCGCAAGTAAGCATCCACGTTGATCGCCGGAAAGTCTTTGGTCAGCGTTGCGCCGATCCGCCCGCGCGCGTCCGCGCCATGACACACAGCGCAGTTGTCGGCAAAGAGTTGCGCCCCGTGCCTGGGATCGCCGGTCTGCGCCAGCGCGATCCCGGCCAATAGCAGGGCCAGGCCGCCGGCGATCGCCGGGGCGAGGGACAATGTAAGTTTTCGCATGAAAGCCTCCTCTTTTGGGTCGTCGCTCGTGCTTCGGCACGAGCATTCTAGCGAGCCGCCGAGACGGGCAGCAGTGATAGACTTCCCGTGATTATCGGATAATACTCATCCCAAAGAAATGAAATCTCGCGGCCATTCTGCGTTTATACCGCAAATACTTGCAGGAGGCAACAGAAAGACGAGAGCCGCAGGGAACAATCCTGCGGCTCGCCATGTCTTCGCAATTCTGTTGTCGCAGTCGCCAGCGGGCAAAGAACTACCTCAGTTGGACTGCAGAGTCTTGAGATGCCCGAAGCCCACCATTCTCCCCTGATTCTCGTCCCACAGTCTGAGAGGGATGGTCCTCAGGCTCTCCCACAACGTCACGATGGTGACCTGCTGTAAGAGCGGGTTCTCGTCGAAGGCTTTTTGCAGGTTGTAGTTGGGAATCTTGGGGCTGAGGTGGTGGATGTGGTGCAGGCCAATGTTGCCCGTGAACCACTGAAGCAACTTGGGCAGCCGGTAGAAAGAACTGCCCTGCAGTGCGGCCATTACATAGTCCCACGCCTGGTGTTCCTTCCAATACGTGTCTTCAAACTGATGCTGGACGTAGAACATCCACACGCCCACCGTTGACGACAGCAGGAAGATCGGCCCGTGAACGAGCAGGAGCGCCTTGAAGCCGATGGCCCAGCCCAGCACGAGGAACAGCGCCAACAGCCCGAGGTTCGTCAGGTGAAGGTTGAGCCGCTCGCGCTTGCCTGCAACGCGAGAGGGAAAGCGGTGAGTGAAAAGGAAGATGATCGTCGGCCCGATGCCGAACATCACCAGCGGGTGGCGATAGACGCGGTATTTTAACTTCTCCCACCACGACAGCGCCAGGTATTCTTTGACGGTGAGGGTCACCACATCGCCGGTGCCGCGCCGGGCGAGGTCGCCGGAAGAGGCGTGATGGATGGCGTGCTCGTGCCGCCACTGAAGGTAAGGCGTGAACGTGAGCACCCCGCACACCGTCCCGACCATGTCGCTCGCTCGCTGAGACTTGAAGAACGAGCCGTGCCCGCAGTCATGCAGGATGATGAAAACGCGCATCAGCAATCCGGCCGTCGGCAGAGCCAACACGAGCGTCAGCCAATAAGAATACTCGAGACTTCGGTACATGAGGTACCAGAGGATGAGAAACGGAGCGAAGCTATTGACGATCTGCCAGAGGCTCCGTCGGAGATCGGGATTCTGGTATTTCGCGACAATCTCCTGCCAAGACGGATAGGCGGACATAGACTGCGAGGTCGGCAAACGAAGGGCCATTCTGCTTCTCCTTTTCGAGTGAGCGTGCATTGTGCGTATTATTTGAGTGTCTGGAGATAGGCGATGATGTCGGCCAGGTCCTGCGCCGTGAGTTTACTGCCGTAGTCCTTCGGCATAAGGTCCGGCTTGAAGTCCGGCACGACGAAGTCGTTGGGGCGGACGATGGACTCGTGCAGATACTGCTCGGCGCTTGTCGCGTGGCCGGTGTAGCCGGAGTCTTTGAAGCGCGTCTCGGCGCGCGTGCCGACGCCCTTGCCGGTCGGATCGGCGCTCGCCGGCCACGCCGGGCCGACCGCCGCGTTGACGTGACAGCCCACACAGCCCAAGCTCTCGGTCAGTTTCTTGCCGTCCTCGGAGTTGCCCGCTGGAAGTTTGGTGTTGATGTCGTCGCCCACCACCGGGCCGGAGGGCGTCGGCGTCGCATCCGGCGGCGCGTTGGCCTCCCAGTTCATGATAAAGGCAACCAGCGAGTCGATCTGATCGTCGCGCAACGGGCCGCCGAAGCGTTGACTCCAGGTCGGCATGCGCTGGGGGTAGTTCGTCCCCGCCGAGGGCACGGGCCGGCCGCTGGCGATCGTCCCGCGCACGAAATCTTTCGGCGTGCCGGGGAATCCGATCTCCTTGACGCGCGTGCCATCGAAGAGAGCCTTGTGGTTGAGCGTCGGCGCGACACCGGGAATGCCCTGCCCCTTCTGGCCGTGACAACCGATGCAGTTGGTCTCGAACAACGCCGCGCCGGCTTCGATCTGGCGGGCGTTGTAGGCGGCGGTGAAATTCTCCATGCGGGCGGGTTCGTTGACGGCGACGTAAGCCAGCAGGATCGCCGTAGCCACCAAGAGGATTGTTCCCACTACAACGCGAGTGCTCATGAATTATTCTCCCTGGGCTACTTGCCGCCGCCGGGCTTGGAGTTGTTGGCTCCGACGACTCGCTTGCCGGTGTTGACCTTGATGGCCGCTGCGCCGGGCGGGATTTCCAGCGGCGCGCCGGCGGTGTCGTCGCGGTTGGTGTCGCCGGTCTTCGTCTCGGCCAGCACCTTGCCGTTCGCATCCACAATTTGCGTGACGAGCATGTCGAGATTGCGCCGGGCCGGGCCGTCGATACGCACGCCGTTCAGCAGATACTTCGAGCCGTGGCACGGGCACTCGAAGCGATTGTTCGTCGGCACCCACTTGTAAAGACAGCCGAGATGAACACAGACTTTGTAAATCGCCTGCACACCTTTGCGCACCGGATAATCTTTCGGCTGGCGCGGATCGCTCACGGTCTTGTCGCCGAGGCTCACTAGCCAGAACCGGCCGTCAGGGTATGCCTTCGGTCCCGAGTCCACTTCCGGCAATTCCGAGAGCGCCAGGGTGAAGACACCGCCGAACTCTCCGGCTTTGAAACGCGGAATGGCGAACCAGATGATCGCCCCGACCGACTCGGCGGAAAGGAGCGCCATCGAAGCGCCCCAGATGTAATAGAGAAACTCGCGCCGGGTCATCGGCACCGTTTGGACCTTTGGCGGCGCAGTGGTCACTGCTTCAGACATTGAATTTCTCCTGTGATTGAGGAAGCGCTATTCGGAGACTGATCATGGCGGGAGGTCGAGCTCTCGGATGAAGGATAATCCACCAACTTCCCCCCGAATTATCCGCCAGAGTGTGCTAAATCTATCACAAAGGCGCAGGGCTGTCAAACAATCTCAATTGACAGTCGGCCCGCCCTGCCGATAATAGGCCCATGCCTGACTCACCGCCCAGACCCGTCTGGGTTGCGTCGAAGCGTGACCTTTCGACAGTCGTCGACCGATTGGCCGCCGAACCGGCGCTCGCCGTTGACACTGAATCCAATAGTCTGTTCGCCTATCGCGAACGCATCTGCCTGATCCAATTCTCCACACGCACCGCCGACTATCTGATCGATCCCCTCGCGCTGAAAGACCTGTCCCCGCTCGACGCTCTGTTGGCCGATCCAAGAATCGAAAAAATCTTCCACGCCTGCGAATATGATCTGATCTGCCTCAGGCGCGATTACGGCTTTCGCGTCGTCAATGTCTTTGATACAATGATTGCCGCGCGGACGCTGGGCTGGCCCAAGATGGGGCTGGCGACGATTCTCGAGGGCCTGTGGGGGTTGAAGACGAACAAGCGCTATCAACGCGCCGACTGGAGCCGCCGTCCGCTTTCGCCCGAGCAACTGTTATACGCCTGCCTTGACACGCGCCACCTGTTGCCTCTCCGCGATCTGTTGTACGACGAATTGAAATCCGGCGATCGTTTGGAGGAAGCGCGCGAGGAATTTGAACGGCTGACTCAAGTGAACGGCGCGACGGCGATCTTCGACCCGGAGGGCTTTTGGCGGATCAATGGCGCGCGCGATCTCGCGCCGCGCGAGGCGGCGATCCTGCGCGAACTCTACCTCTATCGCGAAAAAGTGGCCGAGCGAGCCGATAAGCCGCCGTTCAAAGTGATCGGCGAGGACACGCTGATCGCCATTGCCCGCCGCCAGCCGCGTGAGGCCAAAGACCTGCAAGGCCTGCCCGGCATGAGTGAGGGACAGATCAAGCGGCATCAGCAAGGACTGCTCAAGGCCGTCCAGCGCGGCCTGGCGACGACGACGCCCCGGCCGCCACAGCACGGGCGATCTGACGAGGCGACGCTCGCGCGCTACGAGGCCTTGCGGACGTGGCGCAAGAAGAAGGCCCAGTCGCGCGGCGTCGAGTCCGACGTCATCGTGCCGCGCGACGCGCTGTGGGCCATCGCGCAGGCCAACCCAAAGACCGCGGACGATCTCACGGGTATCGGGGAACTGGGGCCGTGGCGGAGGGACAAGTATGGGGAGGAGATGATGACAGTGCTGGCTGTATTGAATGGCGTGAGCGGCAATCATTAATCGGTCACTGGTGATTGGCGATGAGACCGATTACCAGTAACCAGAACCCGGAGGCAACTCATGGAAATCACCTTCCACGGCGCGGCGCACACCGTCACTGGCTCTCAGCATCTGCTTGGCATCAACGGCTCGCAAGTTCTGCTCGATTGCGGGCTGTATCAGGGCGCGCGCAAAGAGTCTTATTTTCGGAATCAGCACTTCCTCTTCGATCCGGCGCAACTTGACACGCTGGTTCTCTCCCACGCTCATATCGATCACTCCGGCAACATCCCCAATCTCGTCAAAAAGGGCTTCTCCAAATCGATCCACACTACCGTCACTTCGCGCGACCTGGCGGTGTACATGCTCAGGGACTCCGGGTCCATTCAAGAATCCGATGCGGCTTTCGTGAACAAGCGCGCCGCCAAACGAGGCGAGCCGCCCATCGAGCCGCTCTACTCCGCTGCCGACGCCGAGGCGGCCCTGCAATATTTCACCGGGCGCAATTACGCCGAGCCGTTCGAGGTCGCGCCGGGCGTCACGGCCACGTTTTACGACGCCGGGCACATCCTCGGCTCGTCGATCACCGTGCTGGACATCGAGGAAAAGGGCCGCAAGTTCCGCCTGTGCTTCTCCGGCGATCTGGGGCGCAAGGACATCCCGATCCTGCGCGACCCGACGGTGGTGGAGAACATAGACTATCTGATCCTCGAGAGCACGTACGGCGATCGCCTGCACAAGCCGCCGGCCGAGGCCCGCGAGCAATTACTGATCGTCACGAAAGAGGCCATCGCCCGCGGCGGCAAGATCATCATCCCGTCGTTCGCCGTCGGTCGCGCGCAGGATCTGATCTACGCCTTTCACCAGATGATGGACAGCGGCGAGGTTCCGCGTATCCCGGTGTACGTGGACAGCCCGCTGGCCGTCAACATCGCGCGCGTCTTCCGCGCGCACAAAGAGGCTTACGACACACAGGCCCGCCTTTTCATCCAAAACGATCGGCATCCCGACGCCTTTCAGTTCCCGGAACTGACGTACACTCAGAGCGTAGACGAGTCGAAGGCGCTGAACGAGAAAAAGGGGCCGATGATTATCATCAGCGCCTCGGGCATGGCCGAGACCGGCCGCGTTTTGCACCACCTCCGCAACAACATCGAGAACCCCAACGCCACCGTGCTGATCGTCTCGTGGCAGGCCCCCAATACGCTGGGCCGCCGGTTCGTGGATAGAGAGCCGCGCGTCAAAATCTTCGGCGAGGAATATCGGGTCAGAGCGCACGTCGAAGTGATCAACGGTTATTCGGCGCACGCCGATCGCAACGGCCTGCTCGACTACGCCAAAGCCCTTAAGCCTCGACTGAAGCGAGTCTTTCTGGTGCACGGCGAACCCACCCCCGCCGGGGCGCTGGCCGGCGGCCTGAAAGAACTGGGGATCGAAAACGTCACGATTCCCGATCTCCACCAGTCGGTCGAGATTTAGTTGTGCTATAATTTCGCCACGGAGAGGTCGCATAGCTGGCCGAGTGCACGCGCCTCGAAAGCGCGCAGGCGAATAGCCTCGTGGGTTCGAATCCCACCCTCTCCGCCTCGAGCAGCCCGGGATGGGTCGGCCAGTCCGGCAAAAGCACCGCGCGCCGCGGTGCTTTTCACAAGAGGAGGATGAACATGGACTACGGCAAGGCGTTCTCGTACACTTTCGAGGATAAGGACTGGATCAAGAAGCTCTTGATCGCCGGCGTCGTGGCGATCGTGCCCATCGTCAACTTCGCCGTGTTAGGCTGGCTCGTCGAAATCATCCGCCGCGTGTCGCAGGGGGAAGCCGAGTTGCTGCCCGACTGGTCGCGGTTCGGCGAGTTGTTCAAGAGGGGCTTCATGGCCTTCGTGATCGTCCTCGTATATCTCCTGCCGGCGATCGCGATCAACATCTGCTCGGCGGCCACGGGCGCCGGCCTCCGCATTGCCGAGGCCAACAGCACGAGTAGCGACCTCGCCAGCACAATGGCGACGGCCGCGACGGTTCTGCAATTGTGCTTTAGTTGCCTGAACCTGATCCTTTCGATCGCCGCATACCTCCTGTTGCCGTCGGCGCTGGGCACATTCGCCGAGACCGGGCAGATCGGCCCCGCCCTGCGCTTCCAGGAAGTCGTGGGACTCTTCCGCAGCAGCCCCGGCCCGTTCATCATCAGTCTCGTCATTCTGGGCTTCCTGTCGCCCATACTGCTGGTGATAGGTTTCTTGGTTTGCATTGTCGGTGTGATCCCCGCTTACGCTTATATAGCGGCCCTCAGCGGCCACCTGTACGGGCAAGCCTATCGCGAGGCCAAAAGCAAGAGCGGCACGACGATGCAACCGGCCATGACGCCGATGAGTTGATGGACAATTACGCCGAATTCCGCAAAGCCAAAGACGACTTCTTCGCCCGCCACCCGCAGAGTCCCCTCGTGCC
>JACQED010000392.1 GCA_016200785.1 Chloroflexota bacterium | reverse complement strand
TAGGCGCGAGACAGCGGCAGAATGTAGAAGACGATCGAGAAGGGGTAGAGCGCTGAGTGCTGACCGGCCGCAAGAAATGGCGCGCCCGCGAAGAGGTACGGATTCCACAACGGAATCTCTTTGTGGCGCAGTGACTCGACGATGAACCGCTTACAGGCGTAATTCTCCAGCAATAGATCGGAGAGGAGTTCGTTGTGGGGCCTGGTCACGCCGAACTGATCGGCGGCTGAACGCCACGGCTCGAAGTTGAACAGATTGTCCGCCGGGACAAGCGTGCGGCCGCCAACCGTCACCGACCAGAAGAGGCCGAGCGGCAAGAGCAATATTACGAGTAGCGGCAGAAGATCAAACAAAGAGGAAGGAGGAGGAAGGAAGCAGTTTTTTCCTCCTTCCTCCTTCCAGTTGCCAAATCCCTTCATGATCTATTTTGGCGGCGCCGGATCCACGACTGGGCGGCGCATTGTGGGGTTTAGATTGCGATGCCGCCAGCGCACTTCCCACACGCGCCATGCGGCTTCGAGTTTGACGGGGACGTCCATCTTCGAGCGGCCAATACGCCGATCCTCAAAGTAGATGGGGATTTCCAGCGCGCGGTACCCGAGGCGTTCGGCCACATAGGCCATTTCGACCTGAAAGTCGTACCCGTTCGAGTGAATCCGATCCAGCCCCATGCCCAACAGCGTCTCGCGCCGCCAGACCTTGAAGCCGGCCGTCGCGTCTTTCACCTTCACGTTCAACAAGATGCGCGCGTAAACGCTGTTGGCCCACCAACTGAGCAGGTAGCGCCCAAGACCCCAGCGTTTGTCGAGCGTGCCGCCTTCGACGTAGCGCGATCCGATCACCACGTCGTAGTCGCGCAGGTTTGCGATCATAGCCGGGATGTACGAGGGCGAGTGGGAGAAGTCCGCGTCCATTTGCGCCACTGCCTCGGCGCCGCGCGACAAAGCCCATTGGAAGCCCTCGAGGTAGGCGGTGCCGAGACCGCCCTTGCCGGGTCGGTGCAAAACGTGGAGTGAGTCCGCGTGAGCCCGCGCCAGTTCGTCGGCGACGCGCCCGGTCCCATCCGGCGAGTTGTCATCAACGACGAGGGTTTCCAGCTCGGGCACGGCCAGTGCCGACAAAGCCTCGACCAGCGCAGGCAGGTTGGAGGCCTCGTTATAGGTGGGGACTACGACGATGACTTTCAATCGGGGGCGGCTACGTCGAACGCGACCGCAGGGCGGCAGTCTTAAGCGCGTCGAGATTCTCCAGTGCGCCCTGCGAAGCGGTCAACACGCCGAGCGACATGCTGAGGCGGTTGGCCCCGGGTGTCGCGCGATCTTTTAGAGGGTAGAAGTATTCGACCGATTGACTCAAGCGCGATTGGATGCGCTCGCGCAGTTCCTTCGCATGGCTTTCGCTCGTCACGACAATGAAGTCTTCAGCCGAGAGGTGGCCGACGAAATCGCTCCTGCCGCCCACTTCGCGCACGGCGTTGTTCATCATCAGACTGACGGCCCGCAGCACATCGTCGGACGCGACGAAACCGTAAGTCTCGCGGAAGTTGTCGAGGCCGCGCACGCTCACGACCAGCAAAGCCCAACCCGCCGCCGGGAGAAGTTGCAATAGGCGTTCGTCCACCAGCGCGCCTTCCGGCAGGCCGGTGATCGGGTTGACGAGGGTTTCGAGGTTGGCTCTTTTGAGCGCGTTGCGAACGCGCAGACGCAGCTCCTGGATGTCGAATGGCTTGGTGATGTAGTCCACCACGCCAAGTTCGAGGCCTTGCAGTTTGTCGGTGCGGTCGCGCCTCTCGGTGAGGAAGATGATCGGCAGGTTCTCGGTGCGGCGATGCGAGCGGAGTTGACGGCAGACTTCGTAGCCGTCAATGTCGGGCAGGCGAATGTCGAGGATGACGATGTCGGGGGCGTCTTCGTGCGCGGTGCGCACCGCGTCCTCGCCCCAGGCCGCCGTGAGCACCTCGTAGCCCTGCACCCGAAAATACGCGTTGAGCATTTCGGCCAGGTCGAGGTCGTCTTCGACGATCAGGATCGTCTGCTTATCCGCCATCCCTCAGCCCACGGGGTCCTTCTGAATCAAGTAAACGCAGACCGGGTCGCCGACGGCCACGCACCGCGTCTCGGTCACGCGGAACTCGTGCCCGCCCGAAACCCACTTGAGCCCCTCCAATAATAGACCCGCGCCGGCGTGACACAGCGGCTTGTCGCCCTGCCGTCCCCAGCAGCTGGGGCACTTGTGAATGGTGTAAATGAAGTCGGTGTCGCTGTCTTCGACCGTGCTGTGCTGGTCGCTCACCTGCGAGAAAATCTTCGCCATTGACGGGACGCCGATCTTGAGTTTCGCCGACAGCGGCAATACTTTGAAGGCGAGGTCGCCCGCGCCGGCCAGCGCGCCAAAGTTCTTCAGCGCCGAGGCGAAGGCCGCGCGCCCGGCGCGCAATGCCAGGCCGCGCCCGCCGCGCGGGCCGTACATTTCCTCCAGCGCGCCGTTCAGGCTGGAGAAGTCGGCGAAGTCGAACTGCCGCTCGAGATCGTCGGGCGGATAATTGTCTACGACACTCCCAAGACCGGCCAGGTTGAGGATGGCGTTCAGGCCGTTCTTGCCCATCACGTCTTCCAGCGCCTGAATGTAGATTCGGGCGATTTTGTTGGGATAGTAGAGTCCGCTTTTGGGGATTCTTGCCACGCCAAGCCTCCTGAGGGTCGGCTTACTGGATGAGTTTGACGAGGTCCTGGGTGGCGCGGCGCATGTCGAGGAACAGCAGCCCCAGTTTCGCTTGTTCGCGGGCAAGTACCGTGAGAACGGCCTCCTCGCCGACGGACATGAGGATCACGTAGCCGGTTTCGCCTTTGATGTAGACTTGATCGAGGGTGCCTCGACCGAGTTCGGTGGCGATGCGTTCGCCTAGCGAGAGCATGGCCGCCGACATCGCCGACACTCGATCTTCCTCAACTTCGCGCGGCAGTGAGGAGGCCATAGTCAAGCCATCGACGCTGACGACAGCCGAGGCCTCAACATCAGGGGAACTGACCTGCAGGTCGCGCAGGCGATCGACCATGAGTTCTGTGCGTGATTTGGCCAAGATAGCGTCTCCTTACTTATCCGGCTGTTCGGTCTCGCCGGGATTGCGGCGCAGCGGGAGGAAAATCGGGTTGTAATTTAGCATAGCGATAGGGGCTTGTCAAGCAAGCTTCCGGGTTGTCGAGAATTGTGGTACATTACTCACCAGTCTGATCCCGGCTGAGCCGGGTCGCTTATTTACGAAAGGGACGTTTCGTGCGCTTCGACATGATTCAATTCATCACCAGTGTCGGCTACGCCGGCTTGGTGGCGATCATCTTCGCGGAGTCGGGCCTGTTCTTTGGATTCTTCCTGCCAGGTGACAGTCTCTTGCTGACCGCAGGCTTGTTGGCCTCGCGGGGGTTGTTCGATATCTATTTGCTCATCCCTCTCTTGTTTGTGGCGGCGGTGCTGGGCGACAACGTGGGTTACTGGTTCGGCGCGAAGACCGGCCCGCGCATCTTCAATCGCGAGAATTCGCTCTTCTTCCGCCGCAAGAATCTGCTGGCCGCTAAGGCATTCTACGACAAGCACGGCGGCAAGACGATCACGCTGGCGCGCTTCATGCCGTTCATCCGCACCTTTGCCCCGATCGTCGCCGGGGCCGTCGAGATGGACTATCGGCGCTTTATGGTCTTCAATCTGCTGGGCGGCATGTTTTGGGCCATCGGCGTCACTCTCGCCGGCTTCTTCATCGGCAAATTCTTTGGCAGTGTCGAAGGCATTGACCGCTACTTCACACTGCTGGTGGTCGCCGTTATCTTCATCTCGGCGCTGCCGGCGATGATTCACGTGTGGCGTGACAGCCGCGAAGAAATCTTTGCGTGGCTGAGAACCCGGCTGATCCGCAAACGCGAGCCGGAAGTATAACCGCGAGCCTCCCGCCGGGCAACTCCTCAGAATAACGGATGCGTGGAATTCAACGGATTATGATCCGCTAAATTCCACGCATCCGTTGTTCATTCTGATCTTCTGTGAAGACCGGCGCAGGCCGAGTCTCGGACGGATTATCTTCTCGCGTTGGCTGACTGAGCGGGAGCGAGAAGGCGAACGTACTGCCCTGCCCCACCTGAGATTCGACCCACACGCGCCCACCGTGAGCGTCGATCACCGATTTGACAATTGCCAGCCCGAGGCCGTGGCCTTCCTCTTTGCGAGTTTCTTTCTGTCCGAGGCGGGAGAACTTCTGGAAGAGTTTGGACTGAAGCGCGGGAGGGATGCCGGGGCCGGTGTCCACCACCCGCACGACGATCTGCCCTGCCTCCATCGCCGCGCCCACCGTCACCGAACCGTCGGCCGGCGTGAACTTGAGCGCGTTGCCCACGAGATTCGTGACGGCCTGCCCCAGCCGCACCTGCGCGCCGTTGACGGGCGGCAGATCGGCGGCCACCTGCGACGACAGAATCACCTTCTTCTCTTTCGCCAGCGCCTCCATGCTGACGATGGATTCCTTCACGACCGAGGCGATCGACACCGGCGCGAACTCGGCTTGAATGCCCATATTGATTCTGCCGATGTCGAGGATATTGTCGATCAACGCGCGCATACGATCCACCGCTTGCAGGATCTGCTGGATGTGGTCGAGCGCGTCCTCGGCCAGGCCCGGCATCTCATTCAGCACCCAGGCGTAACCCTGCATGATCGACAACGGCGCCTTCAAATCGTGGGCCACGTGCGAGACGAATTCATCCTTGAGCGCGTCCAACCGCTTGAAGGTCGTCACGTCGTGCATGCTGAGCATCTGGCCCACGCCCGGCAGGCGCACGAGGGCGCAGTCAAACACGCGGCCATCCTCCAGCATGACTTCCTTCAACGCGATCTCGTCGTCGCGCGCCGATTGATAGAACTCGATCAGCGCCGGCTCGGCGGCGACCTCGCCGACGGGCCGACCGTAAGCTTGTTGGCCGAGCGCCAAACTGCGGAATGCCGCCGGATTGGCCAGGATCAAGTTGCGCTTTAGATCGGTGACGAGGATGTTGTCGTGAACGCCGCCGACGATGGATTGGAGGGTGGCGCGCTCGTTGGCGACGCGGGTGTAGAGGCTCGCGTTCTCGACAGCCGAGGCGGCTTGCGCGGCAATAGCTTCCAGTAGTTCGAGTTGCCGCCGGGTGAAGTGATTCGGCTCGGGGTGCTGAAGGGTGACGATCCCGATCACTTCGTTCCGGCGCAGGAGCGGCGCGGCCATCGCCGAGCGCGTCACGAGAGTGTCGCCTGCAAAGAAGAACCAGCGGTCGTCGGCCTGCGTGTCGAGGACGATGTCGGCGCGGCCATGCTGGTAGACCCAGCCGGCGAGGCCTTTGCTCATGACCGCCGCGACCGTCGGCGATTTGATCTCAGGCGGAAGATTCGATCTCGCCAGGATGCTCCGAATCGCGCGCCCCTCCGAATCGAGGAGAAAGATGCTCCCCACGTTCGCGCCGAGCGTCTGGGTCGTCAGGTTGAGCGCTTTGGCGAGCACTTCGTCGAGCTCGAGGGTCGAGGCGAATTCGCGGCTGATCGCGAATAAAAGCGTGACCCATTCGGGGCGGAGTGTCCCGGTCTGAACGTTCGGACTCTCGGAGGGGCTTTGAGTCATACTTCGAGAATTATAGACGATTCTCCGGTGACTGCCAGCCCTAGTTTTCGGTCACGGTCACGGTGTCGATCGTGTCGCCGGGCGGCGCGTCGGGTTGAGCCTGTGGGTCGCGCGGCGTGAGACGGCTAAGCACGTCGAGGCCGCTCGTCACGCGGCCTATGATCGTGTAGAGGCCGTCGAACTCTGGCGCGGGCGCGAAGGTGATGAAGAATTGACTCCCGTCCGTATCCTGCCCGGCGTTGTTGAGCGCCACGACGCCCGGCGCGTCGAAGCGCAATCCCGAGTCGATCTCTCTGGCAAACAGATAGCCCGGCCCGCCAAGCCCGGTGTCGCTTGGATCGCCAGTGTACGCGGCCCTGCCCGGCAAGACGCGATAGAACGTGTTGCCGTCGTACCAGCCCTTGCGCGCCAGAAACACGAAACTGTTGACGGCGGCGGGCGCTTGCCGGGCGAAGAGAGTCAAGGTCATGTCGCCTTTGACGGTGCGAAGCGTCGCGGTGTAACTCTTATGGACGTCGATCACCACGCCGGGATACTCGACGAACTGGCGCGGCTTGAGCAAGGCGAGGCGGATCGTCGTTTCGAGTGTCGTGTATTCGAGCGGCCCGGTGTACGGCACGCAGTTGATCACAAGCACCGGCGTGCCGAGCACGCCCACCTTCCGCGCTTGCTCGACGTCGTCGGCCAACAGCTGGTTGATTTCACCCGAACTAAGATCGTCGCGAAGGCGGGTCAGGTCGAGTCCGAGGTCGGCGGCGTATTTGTCGAGCATCCCCGCGAGTTTTTCCGGCGTCTCGTCCGCCCAGTCGCGATAATGATCAAAGAGGAGATCGTGCATCTCCCAAAATCTGCCTTGCCGTCGCGCGGCTTCGGCGGCTATCGCGGCGAAGAGTGCCTTGTCGTTCACATCGAGAAGCGGATAGGGCCGCCACACGAGGCGCGTTTCGCCCGGATGATTTTTCACAATGCGGCGTAGCGCAGGTTCGAGCAGGGCATCGTATTGTCCCTGAAAGTCGCCGTATTGAATGATCGTCACGGGTGCCGCGGCCGGGCCTCGTGCCGCTTCATCCGGGCCGACATCGCATTGAAACGGCGCGAACGTCGGCGTCGGCCCGGACTGAGTGGAGAACGCGGTTGGATGGGGAGAGACGGTGGGGTAAGCCGTCGGGAATGGAAGTGGGCTAGGCGCGGGGGGCGGTGACAGAGGCGAAGGCGCTGCGCCTGGCGACGCGGTGGCGGCGCCGCAGGCTGTCGCCAGGCTCGCCATCGTAACCGCAATCAGGATCGGGCCAAGTGACTCACGGATAGAAGCAAACACTGATTGGAACGTGGAATTTGGGATTTGGGATTTTTACTTTTCCTCGATCGTCGCCTTCTCTATCACATCCCCCGGCGGCGCAGTTGGGTCTTTGGAGGGGTCGCGCGGCGCGAGTTTTTCGGCGACGCTCATGCCCTCGACGACTTTGCCGAAGATGGTGTAGCCGCCGTTGAGACTCGGCTGGGCGGCATAGGTGATATAGAACTGACTTCCGTTGGTGTCGCGGCCGGCGTTGGCCATCGCGACGACGCCCGGGCCATCGAACATGAGATCGTTGTCTTCATTCTTGAATTGATAGCCGGGGCCGCCAGAGCCCGTGCCGGTCGGGTCGCCGCCCTGCGCCACGAAGCCGGGGAGGACGCGATGGAACGTGACGCCGTCGAAGTAGCCCTGCCTTGCGAGAAAGACAAAGGAATTGACGGTGATCGGCGCTTTGGCGGGAAAGAGTTGGATGACGATGTCGCCTTTCGCAGTCTTGAGCGTGGCGATGTACGTCTTCGTCGTGTCGATCGTCATCGGCGGCGCGGAAGCGTATTGTTTGGTGCCGACGAGCGCCGGCCCGCCTCCGCCTGGCTTTGAACTTGTGAGAATGCTTCCGACGACGAAAAAGAGAATCCCGGCGACCGCGATGATGCCGGGGATCAGAAATGGGTTCTCGGATTTGCGCGCACTGCGCTGAGAGCGATTGGACATTTTTCTCCCTCGTTGTTTGAATTGAACTCAATTCTATCACAAGCAAACGTCCCC
Source organism: Chloroflexota bacterium (assembly GCA_016200785.1). GTDB lineage: Bacteria > Chloroflexota > Anaerolineae > Anaerolineales > JACQED01 > JACQED01. Next base: position 1,410 of record JACQED010000392.1, on the reverse strand, counting down.
GGCACTCAATCGGCGCCGGGGACGTTTTCGGTCAGCCTTTCTGCCGCCCAGGCGGCGTCGGCCTCGCTCAGCGGCGGCGCGGGCGGGCGGGTGTAATCAACCCTCAAGCGATAGCCCACTCGATCGTACAATGCGTGCAGCAATGCGCCGAGATCGACAATCGGCTCAGGATCGCCCTTGAGAAGCGGCAGCCGAAACTGCGGAATGGGTTCGCGCACGTTGAACGCATACAGCCCGGCGCGGCCCCGCTGAGTGTTCCGGCGGACGAGGATACGATAGTGACTGCCCCGTCCGTCGCCGTAGAAAGGCATGGGAGGCCATTCGCGAAGGAGGTCTACCTCGACGAAGTGGGTGCGCGTGCTCAGGATTTCTGCGCGTTTCTCCTCGTACTCATTCCGGCGTTTGCCAGGCCGCTTGTTGGTGGGCGAGAGGATTTCGACAACAGTGACGAGACGCTGAGCCGCCGCCTCGTAAACCTCGAGGTAAGTTTCAGCGATCTGGTCATCGTACGGCACGCTGACCTCGATCGGTTCTGCCAGCGCGACTGCCATCGCGGCTGACGCGCGCAGAGCAACGCCCTCGTCAGACAGCACCGCGGCTACATCGGGCTTGCCGACGACACGATCCCCATCGTCCTCAGTCAACGCTGTGATCACAGCCCGCTCTTGAATGGCAATATAATACTTGGGAAGGACGGCGGGAGACAGCGCGTCGCGGATTGCTACGATCAGGCTGTCGTGAACATCCTGCCACAGACCGGGCCGTTCCAGCCAGGGGTTCATGCCGGGGAAGGGATGGGGCATGGTCTTCTATCTCCGGAGGACAGTGGGATTATACACCTGTCCGAATCATACTGGAGTCTCCGTCGGTGGCATCGGCGTGTCCGTTGGCCCCGGGGGGTCGGTCGGCGCGGGTGTCGCCGTGGCGTCGGGTTCGCGACAGCGGCCAAGCGCCGGATCGTAGAACGTCGGCGGAGCGCAATCGGGTGTGGCCGAGGGCACCGGGACGGAGGTGATCGTCGGCTCGTTGCCCGGAGCCAACGAGGAGGTCGGCGTCGCACTGGGCAGGGCGGTCGCGGCGCTGTTCGGCGGCGCGTAGATGCGCTGACCGGCTTTGATGTCGGCAGGGTTGCCGATGCAATTTACCCGCTGGAGTGTCGCGAGGCTCACGCCCCACTTCACACTCAAACTGAACAGCGTATCGCCCGGTTGTATCGTGTAGAAGACCCAGCCCGGCGGCGGGGCCGGAACGCAAACGGTCGGCTTCGGTGACGCTATGAGCGGAGTGATGGCCGTCGGCGGCGCGATGGTTGCGGTGTCCGCAATGGTCGGCTCTGTCGTCGCGCTCGCCGTTGGCTTGGGGACGGGTGGCGTTGATGTATCGCTGGCGACGAGGGTGTGTGTCGGAGAT
>JACQED010000391.1 GCA_016200785.1 Chloroflexota bacterium | reverse complement strand
TGCGGGGCGACGTCGGCGCGGTGAAGGCGGCGACCGACGCAGGGGCGGCGGCGGCCAAGCGCGTCGGCGAACTCGTCTCGGTGCACGTCATCCCGCGCCCCCACTCCGACGTCGAAATGATCCTGCCGCAAAACACCAAGGGCGGCTTCGGCGGAAAGAGCGGCGGGAAGTAGATAAAATCCCAAACTCCAAATCCCAATGCCCAATCCGCACGCATGCCAGGGTATTGGGTTTTGGCTGTTGGGATTTGGGATTTTGATGGCCGCCATCCGCCTGCTCATCGCCGACGACAGCGCCGAGATGCGGCGCGATCTGCGGATGATCCTCGCGCTGGAGCAGGATATCCAGATCGTCGCTCTGGCGCGCGACGGCGCTGAGGCGATTGAATTGGCCTCCCGCATCCAGCCCGACGTGGCGGTGATGGACCTCGACATGCCGCGCGTGAACGGGCTGGCCGGTATTCGCGGCATCCGCGAGAAATCGCCGGGGACGGTGTGCCTGGTTCTCTCGGCGGAGGGGGAGCGCGGTTTCGTCCAGCAGGCGATGAAGTCCGGGGCGCGCGAGTACTTCGTCAAACCCGTTCAGCCCGACGAGTTGATCGCCGCCATCCGGCGGGTGGGCGCTGAGGCCGCCGCGCAAAAGCAAACGCTGACTACACAGCGTGAGGCCGAGGCCAAGAAGGATCGGTATCTTGTCAAACTCGCCGAGGTTTACGCCAAAGAGAGGCGCACCGACGACGAGGCGCTGAAAGCGTATGAAGAACTGGCGGCGCGCCCGAACTGCGAGACGTCGTGGCTGGTCACGCTCGCCACCGCCTATCTCATCCGGCACGAGTGGGGTAAGTTAAAAACGCTGGCCGAACGCCTTGAGAAATTACAGAGCAAAGGCTGACCTGTGACGCAATCCATCGGGATGGGGCCGCAGGACGCAGACACCCGGCACAAATTCGAATCCGAACTCAACCGCATCGTCATCGCCTCGCAAGCCCAGAACGTTCCACTGCGCGTCCTCGGCTCGCTGGCGTTTCAACTCCACTGCCCCCAGTACGGCCACTTGCAGGCGAAGATGGGCCGGGCCTACACCGACATTGACTTCGCCGCCTACGGGACACAGGCTAAAGCGGCAAGCAAATTACTCGGCGGCCTCGGCTACGTCGAGGACACTCTGATGTTTGTTGAGTCCGAGGGCAGTCGGGCGATCTTCGAGCATCGCGGCAATGGACTGCACGTTGACGTGTTCTACAACAAACTCGATTTCTGCCACGTCATCCGCTGGGACGGGCGGCTGGAGGCCGACGCGCCGACGATCCCGCTGGCCGAGATGCTGTTGGAGAAGATGCAGATCGTGAAGATCAACGAGAAGGATGTGATTGACACGATCATGCTGTTGCTCGAACACCCGTTGGGCGACGGCGACGCGGAGACGATCAACGTCGCGCGGATCGCCAAGCTGTGCGCCGACGAGTGGGGCCTGTGGCGCACCACGACGATGAATCTCGACAAGGTGAAGCGTCTCGCGCAGAACTACGACGCCTTGTCGGCAGATCACAAGGCCGGAGTCGCCGCGCAGGTGGAGGCCGCCCTGGCCCGCATCGCCGCCGAACCCAAGCCGCTGGCGTGGACTCTGCGCAACCGGGTAGGGGATCGGGTGAAGTGGTACAAGGATGTCGAAGACGTGATGTAATCGGGGATCAGAGATTAGAGATTGACCAAAGCGGTGAGGAATGAATAACCCTATAGTTCGTCGAATCACAGCCACATTATTTGCTTCACAAAGCCTGGCACAAGTAGCGCTGACGGCGGCGCTGACGGTCGGCCCGATCGCGGCCAAGCGCATCAGCGGATCGCCGTCGCTCGCCGGCCTGCCCACGACGATATTGTTGCTGGGGACTGCCGCCGCCGCCTACCCCGCCGGGCGCTTCATGGATCGGTTTGGCCGCCGCAATGGGCTGGGCCTGGGGTTTGCCTCCAGTCTGATCGGAGGCGCGATCTCTGCGTTGGCGCTGATCGTCAACTCTTTTATCTTCCTGTTGATCGGGTTCGCCCTGATGGGTTTCGGACGGGGCGCAATCGATCAGGGGCGCTTCGCCGCCGCCGAGGTCGTTCCGCCGGAGGGCCGGGCGCGCGCGGTCAGTTGGTTCGTGCTGGGCGGAACGGTGGGCGGGATCGGGGGGCCGCTGGTCGTCGGGCCGATGGGGCGGCTGGTCGCCCAATTCAACTTGCCCGAACTCAGCGGGCCGTATCTCGCCGCCGCCGCGCTGTTCCTCGTGGGTAGGCTGGTCATCTTTATCCTGCTTCGCCCCGACCCGCGCGACATCGCCCGACAGATCGCCGTCGAGGCGCAGGGCGCGGAACGTAGACTGGCTGACAGTCCGGCGCGATCTTTCGGAGAGATCATACGAGTGCGCCGGGCGCAGGTGGCCATGGCGGCCATGATCCTGGGCCAGTTCGTCATGGTGTCGGTCATGGTCATCACACCCCTGCACATGACCGATCACCAACAAAGCCTCGACGCCGTGTCGTGGGTGATCGCGGCGCACGTATTCGGCATGTTCGCCCTGTCCGTCGTCTCCGGGCGTGTGGCCGATACTTACGGGCGGGGGACGGCGATCGCCGTCGGCTCGCTCGTGCTTTTGGCCTCCTGCATTCTTGCGCCGCTTGCGCAGACGCCCCTCACTCTGGGTCTGGCGTTGTTCCTGCTCGGCATGGGCTGGAATTTTTGCTACGTGGCCGGATCGTCTCTGCTGGCGGACGTGCTGAGGCCGTCGGAGCGCGGGCGCGTGCAGGGCACGAACGATCTGATCGTCGGCCTGACTTCGGCCAGCGGCAGTTTGGGCAGCGGCCTGATCTTCGGCGCCGTCGGCTACGCCGCCATCGCCGTCGTTGGCATGGGCCTGGCCCTCAGCCTGCTGACTTTCTCGGCGTTCCTCGGCCGCCCGCACCTGGCCGAATCGGCTTCGATGGATTGAGTTAGCGGCCGGCGTATGGCTGATAGCAAATGGCAGATGGCATATCGCGGATAGCGGACAATTCCCGATTTGTATAGGACACAAGAATTCGACCACCACGAACTGCCATACGCTATCAGCCATTAGCCATCAGCGATAAGCGACATGCCTCTCTTCAGTAAGAAGTCCGCCAAAAACCCCACGCGCATTTACTTCGCCACCGACCTGCACGGGTCGGAGCGGACGTATCGGAAATTCATCAACGCCGGCAAGTTCTACGAGGCGCACGTGCTGATCATGGGCGGCGACATTCTTGGCAAACTCGCCATCCCGATCATCCGGGAGGGTGACGGGACGTATCGCGCGCGGCTGATGGGCCGGACGGAGCGCGTCGAGACCGAAGAGGAGTTGAAGAACCTGCTCCATAAAATCGGGACGCTCGGCTATTACAGCACGATCATGAGCGAGGACGAGTTCCGCGCCACTCAGGCCGACCCGGCAGCAGTCGAGGCGCTGTTCAAAGAACTGGCGCGCAAGCGGCTCGAAGAATGGATCGATCTGGCCGAGACACGCCTGAAGGACACGGGCATTAGGTGTTTCGTGACCGGCGGCAACGACGATTATCCCGACG
>JACQED010000378.1 GCA_016200785.1 Chloroflexota bacterium | reverse complement strand
TGACCGCCTCGCACTTCTGGCAGGCCGTTCTCTATCATTCCGAGAACAACCCGGCCTATCTCGATCACCTGCGCGAATGCCTGCGGCTGGCGGTCGGCCATCATTACGATTATTTCTTTCGCAGTGAAGTTCAGGCGGCGATCCCGCTGTTGGCCGCCGCGCTCGAGCACGATGTGTGGCCCTCGTACGCCGCGCCGATTCTGGTGAAGATCGGATCGCGCACCGTCGCCTCACTCCGCCCCCTGCTCTCGCACCCCGACGAAGAAGTCCGCCGCCGCGCAGAATCCGTGCTGAATGAACTCGGCTTCTTACGTGACGGGTGGCGAGTGACGAGTGACGCGCCGCCGGACACCCGACACCCGACACCCGACACCCGTCACCCGAAGTCATCCTCCATCCTTCCCCTCACCATCCGCGGCTTCGGCAACTTCGCCGTCCTGCGCGGGGATCGAATCATCGAAGAGCGCGAGTGGGGCCGCCGCAAGTGCAAGCGGCTTCTGAAGTACATCGTCTTCAGCCCCGACCACACTCTGCCCAAGGACGCCGCCATTGACTTGCTGTGGGGCGACGCCGACCCGCCAGCGGCGAACGCCAACTTCTACCGCGCGCTGTACAACTTGCGGCGCACACTCGAGCCGATGTCGCCCCATTCGGGCGCGAACTATCTCGCGCTGGAGGGCGGCCTGCTGAAATTGGCCGGGGACGGGGCGCACCGCATTGACGTGGACGATTTCGTGCGCGGCGTCGAAGAGGGGCGCGCCCTCGCCCGGGCGGGCGATCCCGCCGCGGCGCGCGATCGTCTCTCCGCCGCTGTCCGACTCTACGTTGACGATCTTTCCACCGACGACCTCTACGACGACTGGCTTCAGCCGCGCCGCGAGCAACTGCGCGATCAATACCTGAACGCGCTGTGCGATCTGGCCGATCTGGCGACCAGGGCGGGGCAGATCGATCTGGCTATCTATTATCTGCGGCAAGCCTTCCGCAAAGACAGCACGCACGAAGCCGCGTGCCTGAAACTGATGGTCAACCTCGCGAAAACCGGCCATCGGGCCGAGGCGCTTCAGCACTTCGCGGCCTGCCAAAAGGCTCTGGCCGAACTCGGCCTGACGCCTGCCGAAGAACTACGCGCCGCCCAGCACGATCTGCTGGCGGTGCGGGTCACGCTCCCCACACCGCTGCCGCCTTCCCTTCCTGACGTTTCAGCCTGAATCTGCGTAGACCTGTCGCGTTTTGGAAACCTGACAGGTCTGGTCTCCACGGGGAGAAATTTGGGAGATGTATCCGCTAGGATTCGTCCCATCCAGAGATCGCGTCCGGTGCGCGATCCTTTTGTCGCGCGAACGGAGGGAACGCCATGACCGCGAAAGACTCGCCTCAGGTTCTCCAATCCATGCTCCGCCAGATCGAGCCGGTCGGCGCGAGCGCGATGTCTCCCAAAGAGAATACCCAGATCGTCGAGGCCATTCTGCGCCAGATCGAGTCGGCCCATATTCGGACGGTGAAAGTCACCTTCCCCGATCTATATGGTGTGGCGCGGGCCAAAGCCATCCCGGCGCGGCACTTCCCGCACGTCGTCGAACACGGCGTTCAATTCGCGTACCCAACCTTCGCGCTCGACCTCGCCGGCAACCCGGCACCCGGCACCGGCACCGCCGAGGAGGTCGGCTACGCCGATATGACGGCCATCCCCGACCTCAGCACCTTCACCGTCCTGCCGTGGGAGCCGGACACGGCGGCGGTCATCGCCGATTTGTATTTCCAGCGCGAGCCGATCGCTCTCGCCCCGCGCAACATCCTCAAGCGCGTCGTGGCCGAGTACGAGAAGCACAACCTTCTGCCCATCGTCGGCAGTGAGTTGGAGTTCTATCTGCTCAAGAGCGACAATGGCACGTGGCGCACTTACGCCGACAAGCCGAGCATGGTTTACACGTGGAACGCCACGATTGACCCCGACGGCATCACGCGGAAAATGTGCGACGCGGTCGAAGCCATGGGCCACCGCGCGCTGGCGGTGAGCCATGAGTTCTTCCCCGGCCAGTACGAGATCAATCTCGATCACGGCGAGGCGCTCGACATGGCCGACCGCACTTTCTTCTACAAGCAGGCCGTCAAAGAGATCGCGTGGCAGAACGGCTTGATGGCGACGTTCATGGCGAAGCCGCGAACTGACCTCGGCGGGAGCGGCTACCATCTCCACTTGAGCCTCGCCGATCCGGCCAACGGCGCGAATCTGTTCTACGACCCGCGCTCCGACCACGAACTTTCGGAACTCGCGCTCGACTTCATCGGCGGGCAGATGGCCCATGCGCGCGGCCTCACCGCCGTGTTCGCCCCGACCGTCAACTCCTACAAGCGCTACGTACTGAACGCCTTCGCGCCTTACTACATTCTGTGGGGCTACGACAACCGCACCTGCTATGTGCGAATACCGCCGGAGCGCAAAGGCGGGACGCGCGTGGAAAACCGCACGCCGGACGGCGTGGCGAATCCGTATCTTGCGTTTGCGGCGGCGCTGGCGGCCGGCCTCGACGGCATCACGCGCCACCTCGATCCCGGCGCGCCCTTTGCCGGCGACGCCTATATGAACGCCGACTGCCTCCGCACGCCGGTCGTGCCTCAATATTTGCACGAAGCCGTCACCGCGTTGGAAGCGGACGAGGTCCTGTGTCAGACGCTCGGGCCGGAGTTCGTGAAAGCCTTCGGCGCGGTGAAGCGGCTGGAGTCTCAACGGTTTCGATCGCACGTGACCGATTGGGAGTTCAACGAGTACGCGTTCCACCTTTAAGACCCGGCCACGAATTCCACTAATTACACGAAGGCGGCGAATTCGCGAAATTCGTGCAATTCGTGGCAAAGATTTCCGATACCGCACACCCATTTGTAGCAAGAGGAGGAAACCATGTCAGCCGAAATGCACAACGAACTAAAGAAAAACGTACTGACCACGTGGGACGTCATCTCGCAATCGCTGGCCTTTCTCGGGCCGGTGATGAGCATGGCGTTCCTCACGGCCTACATCGCCATCGCCGCCGGGGCGGCCACGCCGCTGGCCGTGTTCCTGGGCGGATTGACGATGGTGGCCCTCGGCTACGTCGTGTCGCAGTTTGCCAGCCGCGTCCACGCCGCCGGGGCGATCTACAACTACGCCGCCAAAGCCTTCGTGCCGGAGACCGGCTTCATGGGCGGATGGATCTACCTGTTCGCCGTCCTTCTGCTCACCATCGCCATCATCGCCGGGGTCGCGGGTTGGATCACCGAATTCTTGATGATGGTCGGCGTGCTGGCCCAGCCGGTCCCCTATCTGTGGCTCGTCGTCGCGCTCGTCGAATGCGTGGTGCTGTTCCTGCTGTCGTACTTCGACGTCCGCATCTCCACCCGAACGCAACTGTGGCTGGTCTTCGGCTCGGTGGCGATCGTCGTTTTGTTGGCGGCGTACATCTTCATCAAGGGCGGCGCGGCCGGGCACAGCCTCGTCCCGTTCTCGCCGTCGGCCGCCGGCGGGGTGCAGGGGCTGGCCTTCGGGCTGATCTTCGCCATCCTGATGTACACCGGCTTCGAATCGGCGGCGGTGCTGGCCGAGGAGACGAACAACCCGAAACGCTCGATGCCGATCGCCATCGTCGGCACGGTGGGCGCGGCGGTTCTGCTCTACACCTTCGTCACCTACACCTATTCGATTGGATTCGGCGTCGCCGACCCGAGCGCGTGGGCCGATCCGAACACGCCGGCGCTTTTCAGCATGGCCGGCATGTACGGCGGCGACTGGCTGGTGGCGGTAGTGTTCGCGGCGGCGATTGTTGACGGCTTCGCAGTCGCGCTGGGCTGCCTGACAACCTCGGCGCGCGTCGCGTTTGCGATCGCGCGTGACGGCGCGCTCCCGACTGTCCTTTCGCGCACCCACCCCACCCACAAGACGCCTCACATCGCCAACGGCACGGTGCTGGGCCTGGCGTTCCTCGTCGCCGTCTCGTTCGCCCTCGCCTTCCCGGCGGTCGAAGGCGCGCCGGCGGCCTACACCACCGAGTTCGGCTATCTGGCCGGCATCGGCGCGATCTCCATCGAAGTGATCTACGTCTTCGTCTCGGTGGCGGCCATCGTGTGGTTCCGCCGCGAAATGGGCAAGGAGTATTCGGTCGTGAAGCACCTGCTCGTCCCGATCGTCGCCATCGTCGGCGCGGGCGCGGCGCTGTACGGCTCGCTCATGCCCCCGCCCGACCCACTGCTCCAGACAATGCCCTATGTGGCGCTGGCGTGGATCGTCTTCGGCCTGCTGTACATCGTTTATCTCCGCGCGACAAAGCCCGGCCTGGTGGCGCAGATCGGCCGCGACTTGAGCGCGATGGAAGCCCCGGAGCCGGTGGACGTCCGCTTCGGCCACGACACGGGTGTGGCGGCGGACTAGCAGATAGCCGATTGCTGATGGCAGATGGCGTAGGGCAGGTGCCAGTCATGCGCTGTCTGCCGTTTGCTATCCGCCATTTGCTATCGGCCAGGAGGCCACTATGTGCGGCATTGCCGGCATCATGGTCAAACAGGAAGGCGACTTGGGTGACGCGGTGTACCGGATGCTGTACGAAATCCGGCACCGAGGCTGTGACGCGGCGGGCGCGGCGATCTATCTCGGCCAGCCGCGCGACCACACCGTGGCTCGCGTCTCGATGCTCAACCCGGCGGAAGACTTGCCGCTTCTGCGGCGCATCGTGAGCCAACACGCCGAACTGGGCGAGTGCGATCTGTACCGCACCAACTCGCCCTACACCATGGCTCGCCTCACGTTGCAGGCTGACCCGCCCGACCTCGCCCGCCTGTATCGCGACATCAACTTCGAAGCGTCCCTGTGCGTCCACAGCCTGAGCGACCAATTGGACGTGATCAAAGACGTGGGCACGGCCGAGGCGCTGGCAGAGTTCGCCCGCCTGCGGAGTCTGCGCGGCCAGCACGCCCTCGGCCACACGCGCCTCGCCACCGAGAGCATTGACAATCTCAACTTCGCCCATCCTTTCAGTTCCGACCTGTACCCGGAACTCACCGTAGTCCATAACGGCCAACTGACCAACTACTTCAAACTGCGCCGCAGGTTGGAAGCGAAGGGCGTTCGCTGTAAGACCTTCAACGACTCCGAGATCATCGCCCACTATCTCTCGCTCAAGATCAAGCGCGAGGGCCGCACGTTCGAGGAGGCGCTGAGGGCGTCGCTCGACGACTTCGACGGCGTCTTCTCGTATCTGGCCGCCACCGAGTCGGCCATCGGCGCGGCGCGCGACCGGTTGGGCATCAAGCCGATTCTCTTCTATCAAAACGACGACCTGCTCCTGCTCGGCTCTGAGCAAGTCTCGTTCGAGGCGGTGGACCCGGATATTTTCGCGACCGAGATGGGACCGGGGGAGGTGCGCGTATGGTCGAAGAACTAGACCTCGAACTGATCGGCGAGAAGGCGCTCAACGACCGCCTGCAGGCGCTGACCGGCGGGGATCGCAAAGTCATCCTGCGCAACACACACGCCCGGCACAACATCGCCATCAACGTCAGCGGCGCGCTGGAGATCGAAGTGCAGGGCAGTGCCGGTTTCTACTGGGCAAAGTGGGCGAGGGCACGGGCGAGTCGATGTACGGCGGCGTCATCTGCTATCGCAAAGGCGCGGCCGCCGGGACGGGCAGCAACGTCCGTTCGCGCCCGCCGGAGGCCGCCGACGCCGAGGCGCTGGCCGCGCTCTTTGCCGAATTCAGCATTCAAGCCGACCCGTCCGAGTTCGAGTGTCTCGCGCCGAAGCCGGGCAAGCAGAAGTTTCATCTATTCAAGCCGAAACTGGAACCGCGCGAAAAGGTGGCGGCGTGACTGTGGAGAGATATGATCATTTGCGATGCCGCACTCTGCACCGACTGCGCCAAGTGTATCAAAGCCTGCCCGACGGATGCGCTGAAGTTTGCCGACGCGGTTCAGGCCGCTTCGGCTCCGGGGGGCAGTAACGGCGCCGGCCCGACCGGGGCGCGGCTGACCGGCGGCGGCTGGGCCTCGGCGACGGTGCGCGAGATACAAGAGAAAGCGCGCACCGGCAAGCATCTCGTGCGAGGCTGCGGCACGACGCGCAGACTGCCGACATTCGATGACCTCGTCCTGCTCTCGGCCGGCCTCTCGCGCATGCCCGTGGACACTTATCGCGAGGACGCCGTCACCCGCACGGTGCTCGGCGCGCGCTTTGCCAAGAAGCCGCTGATCGTCGAGACGCCGATCATGATCGCGCCGATGTCATACGGCGCGATCAGCAAAGAGGCCAAGATCGCGCTCTCGAAGGGAAGCGCGAAGGTCGGCACCGCGATGAACAACGGCGAGGGCGGCCTGTTGCCCGAAGAGGTTGAGCACTCGTATCGCCAGATCGTGCAAGTGTGCCCCAGCCGCTTCGGTTTTTCACTGCGCAACCTCGAACTGGCCGACGCGATCGAACTCGTCTTCGGCATCGGCGCGAAGCCGGGACTCTCCGGCCATTTGATGGCCGAGAAGATGTCAGCCGAGGTCGCCGCTTTTCGAGGCCTGCCGCCGGGCATTGACCTCGCCTCGCATCCGCGTCACGGCGACATCTTCGGCGCGGACGATCTCGTCGTGAAACTCGCCGAACTG
>JACQED010000377.1 GCA_016200785.1 Chloroflexota bacterium | reverse complement strand
GAGTGAGATGTGGGAGGTGATTGGTCAGAGGTTGGAGACTGGAGATGAGCGACATTGAGTGCGACTGAGGTTGGTGGCGCCGACGGCGTGGTAAAGACGGCGGCAGGCGGCGGGTTGGTGTGGGCCTACACCGGCATCCTGCTCGCCGTCGCTTTTTGGGGCGGGTCATTTATCGCCACGAAGATCGCCTTGCGCTCCGTCTCGCCGCTGACCGTCGTCGCGATTCGATTCGGCATAGGCACTTTGACCCTCGGCACGGCGGCGTTGGTGCGGCGGCAGTTTGTGATTCCGCCCCGGCGCGATCTGGTGACTTTCGCCCTGCTCGGCGCGTTCGGCGTCACCCTGCATCAGGGCCTTCAGTCCACCGGCCTGCTCACCGCGCAGGCGACGACCTCGGCCTGGATCATCACGACCGTGCCAGTGTTCATTGCCGCGCTGGGCGCAATTTTCCTGCGCGAGAGCTTCGGGCCGGCACAGATCGGCGGATTGCTGATCGCTGCGGTCGGCGCGATGACCGTGGTGAGCCGGGGCGATTGGTCGGCGGTGGCCGTTGGCCGAATTGGAACGACAGGTGACTGGCTGGTGCTCGGCAGCGCCGTCGTGTGGGCGGTCTTTTCCGTGCTCAGCAAGCCGACGTTGAAACATCACCCGGCGCTGTTGGCGATGCTCTACGTGATGGGCTTCGGCTGGCTGTTCGCGCTGATCCTCTTTGTCGGCGACCGGGGATGGATCGAGTTGCCGAGGCTCAATGCGCCTGGATGGCTGGGACTGACATTTCTCGGCGTGTGTTGTTCGGGGCTGGCATACGTTTTCTGGTACGGGGGATTGGAAAAGATTCCCGCCTCGCGCGTCGGCGCGTTTCTCTATCTCGAACCGATCGTGACGGCGGTCGTCGCGGCGAGTCTTCTGCGCGAAGTCGTCACGACGTTTACCTGGATCGGCGGAGGGATGATTGTGGCGGGGGTGTGGTTGGTGAACCAGCGGAGTGGTTGAATCTCTGCAATTACGATGCCCAGTTCTCCAGTTCGAGGTCTGCGATTCGATGGTAGTGAGCCGTGTTATTGGTCACCAGCACGCAGTCATTGGCAACCGCGATCGCCGCGATGAGCAGGTCAGCGTCTTCGAGCGGAGTCCCGGCCCGGCGCAGGTCGGCGTGGATGTCTGCGGCACGGCGGGCGGCCTGCATGTCAAGGTCGAGCACCACGCTGTTCGCCATGAAATTCTCGAACCCCGACAATTTGCGCGTTGCCCCTGAATGTTTCAGGCCACGCAAGACTTCGTAGCAAGTGATGACACTTATCGCTGCTTTGCCGTAAGAGCGAACATGCTCGCGCGCCCGTTCAATGACAGACGGCTGGCTGCGCAAGATCAGCGATACAGTGTCCGTATCCAACAGCCGGCGTTTCATACAGTTACCAGCCTCGGCCCAAAGAATGGAGAGCGTCGTTGGACGGCTTCATCGAACTTGTTCAGTTCTTCCGGGGTGAGATCGTTCAACAGTCCGATGATGCCCTCGAGAGCCGCCAGCGTAACGGGATCAACTGCCACTGTGTGTCCATTTGTCGGCTCGGCGAAAGTAACGGTGACTTCCAGCGGCTCAGGTGTATCTGCGGGCAGCGGTTCGAGCAACCGTACAAGCCCGCGTTCATAGATGCCTTTGACAACCAACATGTCTGCCGCCTCCTTTCACTCCAAACTATGCGCTCATTATAGCCCGAACAGTCGAGATGTCCAACCATGCGCATCATCTACTCTGACAAACACCTCCGTCACGATCCGTCGGCCCTTATCGTCAAAGATAATCCATTGGAATTCAGCGAACTCCCGGCGCGCGCTGAGATCATCCGCGCCGCCGTCGAGTCGGCGGGCCTCGGGCCGATCGTTCCGCCCACCGACCACGGCCTCGATCCGATCCTTGCCGTGCACGACGCTGGATTTGTCAATTACCTTCAGACTGCTTACGCGCGCCTGTCCGATTGTTTCAAAGAGCCGACGCCCGTATTCGCGGATACCTTCGCGACTCGGCTCTCGATCCCACGCGCGCCAAAGGGCATCCTCGCGCAGATCGGCTACTACGCTTTTGGCATTGGCAGTCCGATCATGGAGGGCACATGGGATGCGGCGTATTGGTCAGCGCAGTGTGCGCTGTCGGCGGCAGACGCTATCTCCCCTCTCCCTTTGGGAGAGGGGCCGGGGGCGAGGGCCGCCTACGCTCTTTGCCGCCCGCCCGGCCACCACGCCGCGCGCGATCTGTACGGCGGCTTCTGCTACCTCAACAACGCCGCCATCGCCGCGCATTACCTACAGCACTCGCCTCCCCACTTCGGGGAGCCCCGCGAGCGGGGGGCTTCGCACGGGTCAGGGGAGAGGTTGAAGGTCGCCATCCTCGACTTCGACTACCATCACGGCAACGGAACGCAATCTATCTTCTATTCTGACCCGAACGTCCTCTTCTGTTCCATCCACGCCGACCCGAACGACGAATATCCGTACTACTGGGGCTTCGCCGACGAGCGTGGCGAAGGCGCGGGCCTCGGCTTCAACCGCAACTTCCCGCTCCAGCCGGGCACGGAGGACGCCGCCTATCTCGACACGCTGGCCGAGGCGCTGAACGTCATCCGCGATTTTGATCCGCGCTACCTCGTCGTCTCGGCTGGATTCGACATCTTCACCGGCGATCCGGTGGGCGGCTTCAACGTGACAACAGAGGGGATAGCGAAGATCGGTGAGGCCATCGCCGGGCTGAATTTGCCGACGGTGATCGTGCAGGAGGGCGGCTATTTGCAGGAAGCGCTGGGGAAGAATGCGGTGGCATTCTTGAGCGCATTCGAAGAGGAACACCACTAAGACACGAAGACGCAAAGTTTTTTCTTCGTGCCTTCGAGTCTTTGTGGTGATCAGCCCTGGACCAGCAACAGCGCGACGAGCGTCGCCACAAAGATCGTCACGCTGATGTAGCCGTTGACATTGAAAAAGGCCACGTTGAGTTTCGAGAGATCGGTCGGCGTGACGAGCGAATGCTCGTACAGCAACAGGCCGGCAACGGTGGCGACGCCGATCCAGTACGGCCAGCCGAGAGCACTGACGAGGCCGACGGCGATGAGCAGAGCAACCGTCAGCGCGTGACACAGCCGCGCGATCCAAAGCCCCGTTGGAATGCCGAGCCAGGCCGGGAGGCTGTGCAGTCCCTCGCGCCGATCCACTTCCGCATCTTGCAGAGCATAAAGAATATCGAAGCCGCCGATCCAGACGGTGACGACGCCGAGCAGGAGCCACGCCGGGAGGTCGGCGCGCGCAAACACAGTGCCGGTGATCGCGGCCCACGCGCCCATCGGCGCGAGGCCGTCGGTGAAGCCGAGGATGAAGTGGCATAGCGCGGTGAAGCGTTTGGTGTACGAATATCCCACGAGAAAGACGACTGCGCCGGGAAACAAGATGAATACGAGCGGGTTGAGTTGCCACGCGGCGGCGGCGAGGATGACCAGCGAGAGGATTGCCCCGGCCAGCACCGTGTTCGCGCCGATGCGCCCGGCCTGAATGGGGCGTTTGGCCGTACGAGGGTTGCGGCTGTCGATGAAGCGATCGATGTAACGATTGAGACTCATCGCCGCAGTGCGCGCCGCCGCCATCGCGATAGTGATCCAAATGAATTGCCACAGCGTCGGCAGTCCGCGCGCCGCCAGCGCCATGCCGAGATAGGCGAATGGCAGGGCGAAGATGGTGTGCTCGAAGCGGATCATGTCGAGGAACGTGCGGATGCGGCTGATGGCTGATGGCTGATGGCTGATGGCCGGTCGTCGGTTGCTGTTCATAAGATCAACGAATCCAGTTTCGCCAGTCGTCACCGAATTCGCGCCGGGCGACGGTGTTGCCATTTTGCCACGAGTGACTCTCTGGCAGGGCAGCCACGACCTTTTCAATTATGGGCCGCGCATGAGCCTCGGTGAGCGGCGTAGACTCCCCAGCCGCCCAACATACACAGCACAGCGGCGCATAGCCGATCTCCAATTCGCGGCACAAATACCATTCGGGCGCGAGGCCGGGCATGGCAACGTCGCCGCCGAGAATGCCCCACGCATTCATCTCGGCCGGCGTGATCGGGCGGTTGGGCGCGGCGACG
>JACQED010000376.1 GCA_016200785.1 Chloroflexota bacterium | reverse complement strand
ATTAGCGAGGACGCGCGAGGCGGCGGCATCACCCATTCCATATTTGCCGAGCAGAACGTACTCGCCCTCTTCCAACGCAAAGACCTCGACCGTCTTGGCGCGGTAGTCCACGATCCAATACTCCGGCACACCGGCGGCCTGGTACACGCGGAACTTCTCCTGTCGGTCGAAAGGCCAGTTGCTCGGCGAGAGGATTTCCACCACGAGATCGGGCGCGCCTTCGACGTATTGCTTGCCGATGATTGATTTGCGAGCCGTCGAGACGAAGGCGATGTCAGGCTGGAGCGGGACGGGTTGATCGGGAAGGCGGACGCCGACAGGTGCGGTCAGGATATTGCCCAATTTTTTCGCATCGGCGTGATTGGTCATCGCAGTGGACAACCGGTTGGACGAGAACTGATGCGGGATCGCTGGTGGTGGGGTCAGGTACAGCACTCCATCAATGACTTCATAGCGCGTGCCGTCTTCGGGCAGGCGCGCCCAGTCGTCGTAAGTCCACTGTCCCTGCTCCGGCCATTCGGGCGCGGGCGAATAGTTCTTTACTGGAGCAACCATCTTGACCTCTTCTGTGGGAGACGCTCCGCTGGGGCGTTTCTACGATTGATAATAGCACGTTTCGCATCGTCGGACAATTATGATGCCAGTAAGCCTTGAACGTACTCCTCGAACTCCCCCCCATGACAGCAATCAATATAGCGCAGTAATTCGCCGCCGCCGACCGGATACAGCGGATGGCATGAAGTCGGCCACGCGCCGCGCGGGGCGTGAACGACCGCCGTCACCACGGGCGAGGCGACGTCGGCCTTGCGGAGTTTGGGCACGATGGTTTCGGCGGTGACGATCACCGTTTGGGCGACGACCGCGAGTTCCACGTCCACCCCCAGATTGCCGCCCAGCGCGGCGTTGCCGGCCGGATCGGCTTCGAGCGCGTGGATCGCGGCCACGTCGCAGTTGATCGCGGGAAAGGCGACGAGTGTTTCACCGGTGTACGGATCGTTCACCGTTTTCACGTCGGGCCGCAATTTGAGCATATCGGTGCCGATCCAGCCGCGCCCCGGCATGAAGCCGACGTTCGCCATCGCTGCTTTGAGGCCGAAGCCCAGGCTGGCCTCGCTCTCTTCGACGATCTCGATCTGCCCGGCATTGGCCGCGGCGGTGAACATCGGCGCGAGGCCGAAGACTTCCAGCCCGAAGTAACACGACCGCACCCGGCGCACCTTTCCCGCGCCGACCAGCAAGTCGGATTCGTAGCCGGCGGTGAAGCACAGCAGAGTCAATTCGCCGGCGTTCGAGCCGCGCAGCAATTCGCGGACGAAGGCGACCGGACGGCGGTAGAGCGTCATGCCGCCGAGGGCGAGGGTGTCGCCGGGGCGCACCAGCCCGGCGGCGTCGGCGATTGAGGTGAGTTTATCCATCTATCTGTGAATCACTTCTTCAGGCCTGACACGCGCCGATGGAGTTCATTCAAATCGGCCTCCTGTTTCTCGCGGGCTTTGCGCGCCGCCGAAGCCGCGTTGATGCCGCGCGAGAGCGCGTCGTCTGCCGGGCCGGACTTGCGCCGCGCCCAGGCGATCAGGCTGAGATTGAGCACGACGACGAACAAGATGAGCGCGCCGACGGCGAGAAAGGGAAGGAGTTTATCCATTCGGCTTCCCGCGCAACAAGTCGTTCACGATCGGCCCGACTTCGCCGACATTCTTCACCACGAAACCCACGTCGCCGTTCGTTCCGTTCCGGCTGATCCAGATCGTCGTCATGCCCATCGCGCGAGCGGGGAGCAGGTTGCGGAGAGAGTCTTCGACGAAAACGCAGTGGCTTGCTTCAGCCCGAAGGGTCGAGAGCAAAATCTGATAGGCCTCCGGCTCCGGCTTGTTGACGAAGTTCAGCGCCCAGATGTCCACAATGGTATCGAAGTGCTGCGCGATGCCCAGGCGGTTCAACACGCGCCGGGCGTGTTTGACGTCGGCGTTGGTGAAGATGGACTTGCGCAGCGGAAGCGCGGCCAGCATCGCGTCGAGGCCGGGGTCGGGTTGAATGAATTGCTCCAGCGGCAGATCGTGCGCGAAGTCGAGGTAGTCGGCAGGGTCAACGTGGAAGTCGCGCATCAGGCCCTTGAGCGTCGTGCCGAATGAGCGGAAGTAGAGGTCTCGCCGCGCCTTCACCTCGTCCGGCGGCAGGCCGAGCCGGTCGATCATGAACAGGTTGATGCGTTCGCCGATCGCATCCCAGAGGCCGCTGGTCTGCGGATAAAGCGTGTCGTCGAGGTCGAAGATGGCGTGGGTGAGCATTCAATGACCGATGAACAATGAGACAAAGAACGACGGGAAAATCAGCAATCAGCGATCTGAAGGTCGGCAATCAGCGCCTGGGCAGACAAAGGGCCTCCGGTGGCTCTCGCGATTTTGTCCTGCCATTCGATCGTTGCGGCGGGCCGCCAGTAGTGCTCGGCCAGCCATTCGCCGACGTCAGAGTTGGCGAACAGCGCGCGGAACTCCCGGCGCAGTGCGCCGTGTGTCCGGCTGGCGATGGCTTCGGCGACGACGTAGTTTTGCAAATAGATCGGGTACGACGTCCAGAAGGGATTGTCGGCCCAGCCGACGCCGTCGGCCTCAGACCACGAGACGAGCGTGTAACGTTCCATCGTTTCGCAGTAGAGCGGTATCAAATCGAGATCGGCCGCCGGATCGAGCGCGAGAGTCGCGTAAGCGGCGTACTCAAACGTCGCGAGGCCCATCAGTGTGCGAAAGCGCACCAGCATCGTCTGCGCCCACCCGCGCCGGTACGAGTCGATTGCCCGGCGGTCGAGTCCGCGACGTGTCGCCAGCCAATCGGGGTCGGCGGCGAAGCGTTGAAGAGTGCAGGCCTGCCCCTCGTTGAACGGGCCGGGTTCGTCGCGCAAGATGGGCGAGGGCGGATTGACATGACGGTTGTGCAGGGCGTGGCCGAATTCGTGGAACATGGTCGAGTAATAGGCATGGCCATCGCGCGGGTTGGCGAGAATGCGCACATCGTCGGGCGGGTGAACGCCGAAGCACAATCCGCCGTAGGGAATGTCGGCGAAATCAACGCGCACTTTATGTGCGGCGCGGTCGAGTCCCAGCCCCTCGGCCAACGCGAGCGAGGCTGAGACGATCTCGGATTTCGGGAATGGCGCGTCGGGCAGGGCGGCGAGGCGATCGACGGCGAAAGTGAGATCCCACGGGCGGAGGAGGGTGACGGGCGATGCCCGCTCGCTTCGCTCGGGGTGCTCCGCAAGGTGGCGCGTGACGGGTGACGAGTGACGAGCGGCGGGAGATGGATCGGCGAGGCCGAGCACAGAGGCGGCCCGATCGAGAAAGGCGCGATAGGGCACGTCGGTGGCGTCGGTGAGTTCGGCGAAGAGTCTCTCCACCATCTGCCGGTCGAGGCCGGCGAGTGAGAGAGCGAGGCTGGGATAATCGCCGCAGCCGAGCGACTGCGCGATGCGGTTGCGGCGGCGCATGAGTTCGAGCACGTCTTTTTCGACGGTGGCGGCTAGCGGGCCGAGGGCCAGCCACGCCGATTTGCGCCGTGCGCGATCGGGGTCCTTGCGAAGCATGTCGCGCTGTTCGGCGCGACTAAGGGTTTCCCCGGCGACGATGGGCTTGAAGGCGACGATTTGTCGATCGATCCGGTTGCGGAGTTCGTAGATCTCCCGCGGCGCGGTGGCGCGGGCTTCGAGCAAGGCACGATGGACGAGCGCGAGGCGGCGGGCCAAGCACGCATCGCCGTCAACATCGGCCCGGTGATTCATGACGAACGCGAAGATTTCGTCGTCGAGCAGAAGGACGCTGCGTTCGGCCTCCAGCGCGTTGATCTCGGCGGCGGTCGCGCGGCCCAAATACTTACGCCACTGCGCGTCGCCGTAGGCGGTGTTCAGCGCGTCGAGGCGGGACTCGAAGGAGTCGAGGGCGGCGCGGAGAGTATGGAGCCGGGGAGCAGGGGAGCAGGAGCACACGAGCGCTATTATAGAACGCCCGGAGGATATGCAAAACTCGGCAATGGCTTGACAGTTAGATTAAACGGGCTTATCATCTTTCGCAGAACAAACCGGGCAACCGGTTTCCTCCCCGGCGAAAAGCGGCCGCCTGATGGTCGCCTGACTGTCCGCGCGACAGCCTAGTCGGGGAGGTTTTCTTTTTCGGGCCGATGCAGCACGATCGCGAACTTCCCGGCGATTTGCTCGTAGGCCCACGAGTCGCCGCCGGAAACGTGGTCGGCGAGCGCGCCGGCGATCATGTCGGCGCACTGCAAGGCTTCCTCGCGCGCCGCGTCGTACCCGGTGATTTTCCGGAACCCCTCACGGCGGCCCAACGCTCGCAACGCTCTGGATACATGAACGCGCAGTCCATCCAGGAATTTGCTGGAGCGAGTCGGATCGTCCAGCACCATGATTGATCCAGCGATCTCCTGCGCAGGAATGGCGGCCATCAGTTCTCCCATGGCCCAGCCGTAGAATCCGATTCGATCCAATGCGGCGAGGCCCGGCGACAATCGGCGCTTGTCCACCACCAATGCCCAGACCGTGAAGTCAAGGCGGGACAGGCCGGTGAAGAACGCTGTTCGCAGAACACGCCGCGAGCCCACGCGACGGTACTTGAACTCGTACTTTTCAGAGAGCGTCTGCTGCTTGCGGAGGCAACGGATGAAGTCCCTCAACTTCTCAGGATCGTCCACTTTCAGCAGGACGAGGATGAAGAAAGCGGAAGAACCGGCGTCGAAGACGAAACCGAGGTTGCCGGACTCGTCAACAAAGAAGTGAGGCACTGAGGTGTCTCAGCCATTCCGGCAGCGAGGCTTGCGAGTCGCTTTCGCTATTGTGGTTCGAGCGGGCATCACGGTTTCTCCTCCGCGTTCACTATAGCATCGAATCTGTGCTGAGCTAAACACAATCCGTTCATTCCTGCCCCCACACTTTGATCCGATCGCTGTCCGCCGGGGGAATCTTGCGCCCCCAGATGAGCCACCAGACAACGGTGACGACGATGGCGATACCCAGCCCCAAGCCGCAATCGCCGAAGCGCCCGCGGTACGCTGCCCAGAAACACAACAGTCCGATGCCCGGCACGGTGAAGAAAACGAGCGCGGCCCATTTGGCTCGCAAGTCGGTGCGAAGCCAGACAATGAAGATGGCGGCCCAGATGAGAGAGAAGGCGATGAGATACAACCAGCGGGTCAGCATCGAAAGCAGGAATTGTATCAACGCTCTTCGTCGCCAAAGGCAAACAGGTCGCCGATGGTCTGCTTCAGATAGTTCCGCCGAATCGCCTCGCCGAAGACGCGGGCGACTGAGAGGACCTTCATGTGAGACAGTCGTTTCTCTTTCGGAATCGGCACGGTGTCGGTCGTGACGATCTCTTTGATTTGCGGAATAGCCCGGAGCGCCTCGACCGCCTGGCCGGAGAAGACGCCGTGGGTGCAGACGGTCGAGATTTCTTTGATGCCATTCCTGATGAGGAATTTGCTCAAGACGACTACCGAGCCGGCGGTGGCGATCTCGTCGTCGTAAATGATGGCGCGGCGAAATCCGCGCACCTGCTTGCCGACCAATTCGCCGATGCGCACTTCCTTATCCGAGACGCGCGTCTTTTCGGCGGCAATAACCGGCAGGCCGAGGCCGGCGGCAAAGCGGCTGGCCGACCTGGCCCGGCCGGCATCGGGGGCGACGACGACGGTGTCGCTTGAGTCGCGTTTGCGGAAGTGCTGGACGAATAGCCCGCGCGCGGTCAAGGGGTCGGTCGGGATTCCGAAGAAGCCGTGAACTTGCGGCGAGTGCAGGGTCATGGTCATGACGTGCGTCGCGCCGGCCGTTTCGAGCAGGTCGGCGATCAGCCGGGCGGTGATCGAAATGCGCGGCGCGTCCTTTTTGTCCGAGCGGGCAAATGAAAAATAGGGGATGATGGCGTGCACCTCGCGGTCGGCCGCGCCTCGCGCGATGTCGAGCATCATCAGCAGTTCGAGCAGATGTTCGCTGGCGGGCGGAGTGAGCGACTGGACGATGTAGACGATGCGCGAACGGACGCTGGCGCCGAGTTGGATGTAGAGGTTGTCGTTGCTGAAGCGCGAGATAATCGTTTTGTCGAGCGGCACGCGCAGATATTTCGCGATGCCCGCCGCCAACTGCGGATGCGAACTGCCGCTGAACACGCGGATGTCGTTGGGGTGGATTGCTTTTTGTTTCGGCATGAGTTCCCTCGTTTCCCTCAGTTCCTTATATTCTCGTTTTGGAAGCGCGTCAAGGGACAATTTCGCTCTATTCGGATATAATCGCGCCTGTGTCCATCCGCTTGCTCGCAGACGATGTCGTGTCGCAGATCGCCGCCGGCGAAGTGGTCGAGCGCCCGGCGTCGGTGGTGAAGGAGTTGGTCGAGAACGCGCTCGACGCCGGCGCCAGAACGATCGTCGTCGAGGCCGACGGCGGAGGGCGTAAGCGCCTGCGCGTTTCCGACGACGGATGCGGCATTCCGGCCTCCGAGGTGGAACTCGCCCTCGCGCGCCACGCCACGAGCAAATTGACCTCGGCCGACGATCTTTTTCGCGTGGGCAGCCTCGGTTTCCGGGGCGAGGCGCTGGCCTCCATCGCCTCGGTCAGCCACCTCGCGCTGGTGACGCGCGCGTCGGACGAGGCGAACGGGACGCAGATCAAAAGCGAGGGCGGCAAGACGGGCAAACCTTCGGCCATCGGCGCGCCGCACGGCACGATCGTCGGCGTCGAGAACCTCTTCTTCAACGTCCCCGCCCGCCTCAAGTTCCTCAAGTCCGAGATCTCCGAGCGCCGCCAGATCGACTCGCTGGTCACGCGATACGCGATGGCGTATCCGCACGTCCGCTTCCGCCTCCTGCACGATGGCCGCCAGACTTTCCAATCGTCGGGCATGGGCAATGTGCGGGAAGCGTTGATTGACGTATTTGGGGTGGAGACGGCGAAGGCGATGATAGAGATTGGAGATGAGAAGTCAGAGGTCGGAGGTCAGACTCGGGCCTCCGGCCTCTTACCTCCGACCTCCCACCTCCACGTCATCGGCTTCGTCAGCCCGCCCGATCTCAACCGGTCGAACCGGCGCGAGATCACGATCTTCGTCAACGGGCGATGGGTGCAGGATGCGCGCCTGTCGGCGGCGGTGATGCAGGCCTATCACACGCTGTTGATGGTGGGACGTTACCCGATCGCCGTCGTGATGCTCACGGTTCCGCCCGACGAGGTGGACGTTAACGTCCATCCGGCGAAGGCCGAAGTGCGCTTCCGCAACGGCGAGGCCGCCTTCTCTGCCGTCGAGCGCGCCGTGCGCCGCGCGCTCGTCGAACGCGCGCCCATCCCGTCCATCGAGCCGAGGCATTGGGCGAGTGGGAGCGGGTTGTGGAGATCTCAGGAGTTAGAGGTTAGCGGTGAGAGGTTAGGGGTTATAGCTCGGGCCGATGGCATGGCCTCACAAGTCTCAGGTGCGGAAAGCGTTCCGCCCGTGACGCCCGCCGCCCCACAAATTCCCTCTCCGACACCCGCTACAGCGCAATATCTGCCTGCCTCCGATATGCCGTTGCTGCGCGTCGTCGGGCAGATCGGCGCGGCCTACGTGGTGGCCGAAGGGCCGGACGGGTTGTATCTCATCGATCAGCACGCGGCGCACGAGCGGGTGTTGTATGAAGCCTTCAGCCTTCAGCGCGCCAGCGCCGACGTCGTCTCGCAGGCCTTGCTCGAACCGCTGGCCGTCGAACTTCCGCCCGACGCGGCCTCGCTGTTGGAGGGCCAACTGGGCACTCTGAATGGGCTGGGATTCTCCGTCGAGCACTTTGGCGGCAACACGTTTCTCGTGCGCGCTTTGCCGACGGTGCTGGGGAAGATGGACCCGGCGCGCGCGGTGCGCGCCATCGTGGAGGATTTCGAGGAGGACGAAACGCCGCTGGCGGCGCACGTCGAGGAAAAGCTGATCGCGAGAGTGTGCAAGCGGGCGGCGGTCAAGGCCGGGCAGGTGCTCTCGCCCGCCGAGCAGGTCGAACTCGTCCGCCGTCTCGAAAAATGCGCCTCACCGCGCACCTGCCCGCACGGCCGGCCGACGATGATTCACTTGAGCGTGGAGGTGTTGGAAAGACAGTTCGGGAGGAAGTAAGGCTGAATTTTTCCTCGAAGGTGTTGCCGGATTGCCGGTCACGACATATGCTTGCGCCGGGCCTCCTGAAGCAGTTCGTCGATCTCGGTCACCGCCTCGGCGTGCGGCACGCCTTCAGCCGCTGCCCATTCCTGACACAAGCTTTCGCGGGCTTTCCTCAGCGAGACCGTGTCGGCGTCGCTCAACGGCTTGAGCCAGCTGCGCGCGGTGAGGTCGCGCACGACTTCGCACAGCGTCCGGAAAGAGCCTTCTCTCAGCCGTTCGGCAATTTCGAGATGCCGCTGGCGGTGGTCCGGATTAAGCACGGCCGGGCGGCTTTTCAACAAACTGCGGTAGCGGGCGAGGTCGGCCTTGACCGTCATCGGGCGGATGCCGGTCGCCGGCTCAGGCTCCACCGGCACCCACACGGTGCTCTTCTGTGTGGTGACTTCGTAGTAAAGGCGCTCCTCGCCGAGGAGGCGCTTTTCCTCAAGCCCGACGATACGGCCCACCCCGTGCGCCGGGTGAACGACTAAATCGCCGACTTTGAATTGCATAGGTGCTCCGTTAATACCGGCGCGAGTCGCCGCGCTGGCCTCGGCGACTGCCGCCGCCGCTCTTGCCGCCTTTGCCTCCTCCGCGATTCCCGAAGCTACCGCTGCCGCCCCGCTCTTCGCGCGGCCGGGCAAGATTCACCGCCAGTTCACGGTCTTGCAGTTTGTAGCCGTTGAACATGGTGATCGCGTTCTGCGCCTCGACCTGGGTAGCCATTTCGACAAAGGCGAAGCCGCGCGAGCGGTTGGTGTCGCGGTCCTTGATCACCGCCACCGACGCTACCGTGCCCGCCTGGGCGAACAGAGTGCGCAGATCTTCGTCGGTGGTGTTGTACGACAGATTTCCTACATACAGCTTGACATCCATGTCGCTCCTCCTCGAGCTCGGCCACGGGGCCGCAATGTAAACGCCGCCAGCCCGCAAAAGGGTCTGGCGGCAACGATCCGCGCCAATCCAGTCAGTAGGTTCGACGCTATTATATCACAGATCGGGATTTCGATTTTGTCTTTGCTCTTGCCTCATTTGAAGCGATCTCCGGCGGAGCCGCTGCCACAAAGACCCCGGGACACGAAGTTCACCGAGAAACGATTGTGCCCTGTGTGGCTTCGCATCTTTGTGGTCAAGAGAAATCTTGCGGACGCGACCCGTTCTTGAACTGCAAGTTGTACAGCCGCGCATACAGCCCATTCGCCGACATCAGTTCGGCATGACTTCCCGACTCGACCAGCCGTCCCGCGTCGAGCACGGCGATGCGATGAGCGTTGTGAACGGTGGACAGCCGGTGGGCGATGATCACAGTTGTGCGGCGGCGCATCAGCCGCTCCAGCGCTTCCTGCACCAGCCCCTCTGACTCCGAATCGAGACTCGAAGTCGCCTCGTCCAACAGCAGGAGGCGCGGGTCTTTGAGAATCGCGCGGGCGACGGCGATGCGTTGGCGCTGGCCGCCGGAGAGTTTCACGCCGCGCTCGCCGACGAGTGTGTCGTAACCCTGCGGCAAGCGGGCGATGAACTCCTCGGCGTTGGCCGCGCGCGCGGCGGCCTCGATTTCCGCGTCGCCCGCGTCCAGTTTGCCATAGCGCAGATTCTCGCGCACCGTCCCGGCGAAGAGTTGAATCTCCTGCGGCACGATCCCGATCTGCGCCCTCAGCGAGGGCAGCGTCACTTCGCGAACGTCGCAGCCGTCCAGGCAAACGCGGCCGCTCGTGGCGTCGTAGAAGCGCGGGATAAGATTGAACAGCGTGGACTTGCCCGCGCCGGACGGCCCGACAAGCGCCAGGGCTTCGCCGGGTTGAATCTCCAATTCGATATCGCGCAAGACACGGTCAGTGCCGGGATACGAGAACGAAACGCGGTCGAAGGTGATGCGTCCCTTGACCGGCGGCAGGGGATGCGCGCCGGGCGAATCCCTGATCTCTGGAATTTCGTCCAACAACTCAAAAATTCTTCTGGACGCGCCGAGCGCTTCCTGAATCTGAGTGTACAACGCCGTGAACGCGCCGATGGAGGCGGCGATGTTGATGCCGTAGACGAGGAAGGCGATCAGCGCGCCGCCGGTGAGCCGCCCGGCCAGCACCTCGCGTCCGCCGAACCACAGGATGCCCGCCAGCGCGCCGAAGCCGAGGAAGGTGATCAACGGCCCGAAGGCCGAGCGCACCACCGTCAGCCGCATCGTCGCGCCGAAGGCGCGTTCCATCTGATCGGCGTAGCGCTTCGCCTCGTACGGTTCGCGGGCGAAGGCTTTGACGACGCGGACTTCGCTCAGCGCCTCTTCGGCCATGGCCGTGCCGTCGGCGAGTTGATCCTGCACCGCTGTCGAAAGCCGGCGCATCCGCGCGCCGAAGAGCGCGGCGCTCACGGCCACCAGCGGCGCGAGCAGCAGGATGAAAAGAGTCAGCCGCCAATTGAGCACGAGCATCAGCGCCAGCGATCCGGCGAAGGTCAGTCCCTGGCTCAACACGGTGGCGACGTTGTTGGTCAGTGCGGTGCGGACGAGCGTGACGTCCGAGGAGAGGCGCGACACGAGTTCGCCCACGCGCCGGTCGGCGAAGAAACGCAGGCTGAGGCGATGCAGATGCTCGTAGGTCTGCCGCCGCAGATCGACGACAATGCGCTCGCCGACGTAGGCCAGCGAGTATCCCTGAAAGTAATAGAAGACCGAACGGAGGAGAAAGGTGCCGAGGAGAATGAGGGTGATGCGATTGAGTTCGCCTGCGTTCCGCTGGGCCAGCACCGCATCTACGAGGTTCTGCATAATCCACGGGAACACGAGGCCGAGGCCCGCGCCGACGAACAGCGCGACGACCGCAATCGCCATGTAACCGGGATAGGGCCGCAGGTAGCTGAGCAGCCGCCGCACCTGATCGGCGGAGGGCCGGACGAACGGCTCGTCAACCGGACGCGGCCGAGAGGCGCGGAAGGCGGAGAACATGCGGCTAAGTATACTTCATCTCAAGGCTCCAGCGTGATCTGTGCCACCGAATACGCGGGCAGGCTCAGCGTGACCTCGACCGCGCCGCCGCTCACGGCGATGCGACTCCGCGTTCCCGCTTCGAGTCCTTTGCAATCTGCGCTGTGGGTCTTGTCAATTTGTTGAAGCGTGCCGGTGACGGCTTCCGCGCCGAAGGGGAGGTGATTGAAAGTGAGGGTCGCGGCCTGATCGGCGCCAGCGTGATTGGCGACGATGGCGATGACGTGATGCGCCGAATCGTCGCGCACGGCCATCGCTTCGAGCGTCGAGCCGGCGGGGAGCGCGAGGCCCACGAACTTCCCGGCCTCCATCGCCTTCAACATCTCGAAGGCGGCGTACGCCGGGCGTTTGCAATATTCCGTCACCGTCGGGATCGTGAATGGCTCATTCGCGCCGGTGGGGTCGGTCACGGTGAATTCCGACACGGGATAGGTGACCAGCCCCAGTCCGGCACAGCCCCAGTCGTATTCGAACGGCCACCAGTAAGCCTGCGTGACGTCGCGCGTGCTGCCCGACGAAAGTTCGTGAATGATGCTGGCGGCGGCGAACGAGGCGTGATATGGCAGTGACACGTTGCCACATTTGGGGTAGTTGAATTTGTCCGTGTTCCAGCCCACGACGATCAGCGGCGTGTCGGCGGGGAAGCTATACTTCGCCAGCGCTTCGCGCGCTTTGGCCGCGCCGCCGGCCAGCCTCCCGCTCCCGGCCCAGTCGTAATCCTGCCACACCGCCTCGTCCAACGTCACGGGCGCGTCGGGATGCGCCGTGTTGTAGGCGGCCAGTTCGCGGACGAAATCCTCGAAGCCCCACGGCTGATTGACGACGCCATTGTCGGAATAGATCGTCATCGGCCCGCCGACCTTTGCGGTGGGGTCGGCGGCTTTGATCGCCCGCCACGTGTTCACGTAGTGCTCGACGAAATCCTGCAGCAGTTTGGGGTCGTCCTTCTTTCGGCTGTGGCCGCGCCAGTAGCGGTACGTCTCCGGCTCGGTCCACGTCTGGAATGACTGGCGGGTGAGGCCCCACTTGTCTTGGAGGTGGGTGACGGTCTGCGTCACCACATCGGCCCACTCCTTGTAGTCCTTCGGCGAGTAATAAGGATAGCCCGGATCATCCGGTTTGGAGGAGAGAGCGCGGGGGACGAAAATCGTGCTGAAGCGCACTTGCCTCGCGCCGAGCGCGTTTAAGAGATAACCCAGAAACTTGTCGAACCGGGTGAAGTCGAGATCGATCTTGCCCTGAGCGTTGCGTGTGACGACGACGCTATAGTCGTCGTCCTCCCGGAAGAGTGCGACCTCGGCGGCGCTCAGTCCGAGGTTACGCCACGCTTCGACGACCCACACGTCGGGATCGTCCCAATCCACTGTGTTCGGCGGCCCCTGAATCCCCACGAAGTCGCCGATGGCCGACGCCGGGCCTAACGGATCGCCGGCGTCCACGGCGATGGGTTGGCCGGTGAAGCCGGCCGGCGTCGCCGCGGGGATTGTCGGAGTGACCGGCGGCTGAGTCGCGGTGGGAACGGGCAGGCCGGGCGGGGGCGGCACAGAGAAGGCCACCGGCGGCGTTGGAGGCGGCGGCTCCGTTGCCCGACCACACGCCGCGAGCAGAAAGACGAAGAGCAGACGAAGCGGGAATTTGAAGCGGTTCATATCAGGTTTCCCTGGGCGTTCATATTAGGGCTTAAACGTGATCTGCGCAACCGCGTGCGCCGGCAATCTCAAAGTGAGCGAGGCGAGCGTCGCGGTCGAGACGGCTTCGGCAGTCGCCGTCCCGTGCCGCCAGTCGAGCAGAACCCAAATCGGTTCTGACGATTGCGACTTCCCATCGGCCCCACGATACGCTGTCGCGAAAACCTTGACGGCGAAGTACGGCTCGTCGGCGGCCCACGGCACGGCGAAGCCGTCGGCGGCATCGTCGTCAACGCCGATCAGTTTCGGATCGCTGAGTGCGGCGTTGCTGAACGGCCCGTCAACCGGCCAGACGTACACTTCTACGCGCGACGCGCCGGGAGCTTCCACGCTGACCGTCGCAGGGCCGAGCACGCGATCGCCCAGGTTCGCGGCGATGATGGGCGACACGCTGACTGTGACAGTGACAGGCGCGACGGTGCGGGTGATCGGCGTGAGAGTTGCGGACGCGGGAGTCTGCGTAGGTGGGCGCGAGGCTGTGGGCGTCGGTGTCGCCACTGTGGAACAGGCGGCGAGGAGGACGGCGAGAAGGAACGAGAGAGGAGAAGGGCGCGAAACGTGAGGCGTGAAGTTCACGTCATTTGCGTGAGGCAGGCTTTCTGTCAGGCGATTTCCAACTGACTCAAAAACCGACTGATAGTTGTCGCCTGTTTGTTTCTTTGACCCTTGCTCGTGATTGTTTCATCGCTTCCCACCCGTCTCAAACGGCAAAGTAAACCTGAACGTCGCCCCCACGCCGACTTGGCTCTCGACCGTCATCTCGCCGCCGTGAGTCTCGACGATCTTCTTGGCGATGGCCAGGCCGAGACCGGTGCCCTGCGTCCAGCCTTCGGTGTCGGCCACGCGGTAGAACTTCTCGAAGATGCGCGGCAGGCTGTCGGGTGGGATGCCCTTCCCGGTGTCGGCCACGCTCAGTTCGTAGGAATTCTGATCGCCCGCTCCACGCACCACGATCGTCCCGCCCTCCCGATTGTACTTGATCGCGTTGGTCAGCAAGTTGAGCACGACCTGCTTGATCTTCGCCCGGTCGCCGGAGACGGTTCGGGGAACATCGGGCACCTCGACGCGCAGAGCGATACTTCGGTCGTGCGCCTGCGGCTGGATGATCCCCACGCACTCGGCGACCAATTCGGGCATGGCGAACGGCGCGCGGACGAAGCGCGCCCGTCCGGATTCGAGGCGGGCCAGGTCGAGGAAGTCGCTCGTCATCGAAGTCAGCCGCAGGGTTTCCTGCTGGATGGTGCGCACGAATTCGGCGCGGCGCTCCTCCGGCAGGTCGGAGCGCAGCAGGAGGTGGCTGGTGGCGGTGAGGGCCGCCAGCGGTGTCCGCAGTTCGTGCACCATCTCGGCCACCAGATCGCTTTGCTGGAACAGGCGCGCAGTTTCGATGGCGACCGCCGCCTGCGCGGCCAGAATTTCCAGCGTGTCGGCGTCGTCGGGGCTGAACCCCCCGCCTCTCTTGTTGATCGCTTCGAGCACGCCGATCGTCTTGTCGCGCGTTTTCAGCGGCACGCCCAGCAGCGAGCGCGTGACGAAGTCAACTTTCTTGTCCACCTGTTGGTAGTGGCGCGGGTCTTGCGTCACGTCCGCGATCACCAGCGGCTCGTCGTGGCTGACGATCCAGCCGGCGATGCTGCCCTCTTTGGGCACCATGATGCTGTCCATCTGCGAAGTGTCTACCTGAGTGGAGGCCTCAAAGCGCAGTTCGCCGGTGCGCGGATCGATGAGCAGGATCGAGGCGGCTTCGGTGTGGGTGAGTTCGCGGGCCGCCTCGATGATTTGGCGCAGGAGCGCCGGCAGTTCGAGTGTGGAGCCGAGGACGCGGCTGATCTCCATCAGCCGCTGGTAACGCCGCAGGAGGAGCGGATAATTGCGGATGGCCGAAGCGTCGCCGGCCCGCCGGCCGGTTGACTGGCGTCCGTCGCTCTCAACCACCGCGCGCCTCCCCGGTCAAACCCTCCGTCAGGATCGCCGGGAGGGCGATGGCGACGTCGTCGTGGATCACCACGTCGGCCTGGCCGTCGAAAGAGGTCGGCTCGCGGTTGACGATCATCAGCCGTCCGCCGGAGGCCAGCGTCAGCGCCGGCAGGTCGGCGGCTGGCGCAACTTCCAGCGACGAGCCGGCCACGATCATCAACTCGCTGTGGCGCGCGAGACGTCGTGCCTCGTCGAGCACGAGGGCCGGCAGTTGTTCTCCGAAAAGTATCACGTCCGGCTTGAGGACGCCGCCGCAGCCCGGACAGCGCGGCACACCGCCGTCCTCGATGAAGCGGGCCAGGTACGGCGCGGCCGGCTGCGCTTGATAGCAGCGAATGCAGGTTGCCCGACGGATGTGGCCGTGGACTTCGAGGACTTTTTTCGAGCCGGCTCGCGCGTGCAGGAGATCGATGTTCTGCGTAATCACCGCGCGCAGAAAGCCTCTGGCTTCGAGCTCCGCCAGCGCCAGGTGCGCCGGGTTCGGCGCGGCGTTGATGATCGTGCGGGCCAGCGGCCGGATCCAGTCGTAGAAAGCTTGTGGGTTCTCTTTGAAGCCGCTCAGTGTGGCGACCTCCATCGGATCGACATCTTCCCAGAGACCTGAGCCCGGAGAACGAAAGTCGGGAATGCCGGAGGGAGTGGAAATGCCAGCGCCGGTCAGGGCCACGCTCAAGCGCGACTCGCGGATCAACCGAGCGGCCCGGGGGTAGAGGCGTCCCGTCTCAGGGCGAAGACGCTGCGCCTCGGGGCGGCCACGCTCCGCCTCAGGGTAGGGAGGCTCCGCCGGAACACGGGCCAGTGGGGTCATGCGCCGCCGGAAAGTCTTCCCTTCTCGGCGATGGACTGAGCCAGTTTGCGCGTTTGGTCCGCTGTCAGGCTGTCGGGTTGCAGCAGGATAATGGGCGCGGCGCGCTCGGCGGCCTGGTACGCCAGATCGGGCGCGGGCGTGAACAGCATTCCGATCTGGCGGCTCAAAATTTCTTGCGCCACGAGGAACGAGGTCTGGACGCTGGACGGGATGCGATTCATCATCACCACTTCCGTCCGCGACTGGCCGATGCCGACCGCTTCCAGTTCGGCCAGCAGATTCCTGCCCATCGCCAGAGTGACGCGCAGAGGCTCGACGGCGACGATCAACTGATCGCACAGCGCCGCCGCCCGCTTCGCCATGTCGTTCAACCCCGCTCCGAGATCGATGATCGTGATCTTGCTCAGCGTGCCGAGATGCTTGACGATGGCCTCGGCCTGGGCCACGGCCGAGCTGAGCGCGCCTTCACCGGCGGCGGAGGAGCAGAGCAAAAGCCTGAGCCCCGAGGCGTGCGCGACCAACTGGCCCTCGACCATGCGCGGACTGAGTTCGGCAACCGGCTTGGCGAGGAGCGTCCCCATGCCGCTGGCGCGGGTGAAACCGGCCAGCGGGCCCATCGTTCCCTGGCCGGGCCGCAGGTCGGCGGCGATGACGCTTTCGCCGGCCAGCGCCATCGCCACGGCGACGTTGAGCGCGATGGTGGTCGTCCCCAGGCCGCCCTTCGCGCCCAGGAAGCCGACTATCCGCCCGTGCTCGGTCGCCACTGTGGCCGCCCGGGCCGCTGCCGCGCGTTGCAACAGCGCCTTGACACGCGAAGCCAATTCGGCCGGATGCGTCGGCTTGGTCAGGTAGTCGTCCACCCCGGCCTCGAAGCCCTGCACTTTGTCGTCCACCAGCGTCTTGGCCGTGAACATGATGATCGGGATGTGAGCCAGCTCGGGATTGGCCCGCAGGCGGCGCGTGACTTCGTAGCCGTCCATGTCGGGCATCATCAAGTCGAGCAGGATCAGATTGGGCTTTTCGGCGGCGGCCTTGGCCAACCCTTGTGTGCCGTTATTGGCCGCGGCGATTTCGTAGCCCTGCCGCTGAAGCATCAACCCGATGAGTTTGAGAGTGTCGAGGTCGTCGTCAACGATGAGAATCTTTTCAGCCATCTTGTCGTTCCGAGGAAAAGGGATCCTTGGTGTCTGATAGGTCGGCTCCGCTCTGGCACCGTTGGAATTTCGGCGCAAGTGTAGCACAGAGGAAAGAGTGGGGCAAGGACGCCAGCGGGGTTAGAAAAGGGTAGCAGAAGAACAAAAGCGGCCATCGCCTTTTGGACGATGGCCGCCGAGACTTATTGGCGTTGCCCGGGCGGACTGGAAAGTCCGCCGCAATGTC
Organism: Chloroflexota bacterium; assembly: GCA_016200785.1. Taxonomy (GTDB): domain Bacteria; phylum Chloroflexota; class Anaerolineae; order Anaerolineales; family JACQED01; genus JACQED01. The sequence goes on along the minus strand of JACQED010000376.1, from coordinate 859 downwards.
ACGCAGGCACCGCTTCGGGCAGGGGCCTGGGCAGTGCTTCGATAGTGGACACCGCCGATGCCGCCTCAGATACCGGCTGGCTCGCCATCACGATCTCGCCGTCCTTTACGTCGATTCGGAGGGTGTCGCCATCGTGGTATTTCCCGGCCAGCAGGCCGTCGGACAGCGCATCCTCGATCCGCTGCTGGATGACGCGCTTGAGCGGGCGGGCGCCGTAGTCCGGGTGGTAGCCTTTCTCGCCGAGAAAGTCCTTGGCCGCCTGCGTGAGTTCGAACGTGATGTGATGGTCCATCAAACGCTTGGAGACCTTGGCGACTTCGAGGTCGACGATCTGGTTGATCTCCTCGCGGTTGAGCGCGCGGAAGACGATCTGCGCGTCAACCCGGTTGAGGAACTCGGGGCGGAAGACCTTCTTGAGTTGGTCGGTGAGTTTCTTCTGCATCTCGTCGTAGGCCAGGCGCTCTTCTTTGGCTTCATCCTTCTTGAGCGCAAAGCCCAGCGACGTTTGCCGCTTGATCATGTCCGCGCCGATGTTGGAGGTCATGACGATCAGCGCGTTGCGGAAGTCCACCTTGCGCCCGCGCGCGTCAGACAGGCGGCCTTCTTCCATAATTTGCAGAAGGAGATTGTGCGCTTCGGGGTGCGCCTTCTCAACTTCGTCGAAGACGACGATGGAGTACGGTCGGCGGCGCAGGGCCTCGGTGAGTTGCCCCGCGTCGTCGTAGCCGACGTAGCCCGGAGGCGCGCCGACGAGGCGGCTGACCGTGTGCCGCTCCATGAACTCGGACATATCCAACTGGACGAGCGCGTCTTCACTGCCGAAGAGGAACTCGGCCAGGGCTTTGGTCAGCTCGGTCTT
>JACQED010000056.1 GCA_016200785.1 Chloroflexota bacterium | reverse complement strand
GGGCAGAGGCGCGCCGAGCAGGAGTTGGCCCTGCTCGTTGATGTTCGGGCCGCTGAGGCGCAGGTTGAAGCCACCGGCAGGCGGGGGCGGCGTCTTCGGGCGCTCCGGCAATTCGGCCACCGGGAACGCGCCGAAGTAGTGGCGTGTCCTGGCTTCCACTTGGTCGGGCCGCACGTCGCCGACGACGACCAGCGTCATGTTGTTGGCGATGTAGTGGCGGCGATGGAACTCGACCAGATCGTCGTGCTTGATCTTGTTGAGCGAGGCGTCGTCACCGATGACCGGCAGGAGGAGTGACGACTCGGGGAACAGGCGATGCCGCACCGCACGAAAGACGTTCCAGCCGAGGCCGAGGTCTTCGATCCAGTCGAAGACGTTCTTGAACCGGCCCCACTCTCCGCCCTTCTCCTGCACGATCACCCCGCGCTCCTTCTTGAACTTCTCCTGGCTGAGCTTCGGATGGAACACGACCTCGGCCAGCCAGTCGAGGCCCAGATCGAGATCGTCGGCCTTGAGGTGAAGATGGAAGATCGTCTCTTCCGCGCCGGTGCGGGCGTTGACCTCGCCGCCGCGCCGCCGGACGATTTCGGTGACTTCGTTCTCATCCCAACGCTCGGTGCCGGTGAAAACAAGGTGCTCGAGGAAGTGCGAGATGCCGTTGTTCTCTTTGGTCTCGTGGCGCGACCCGACAGGAACTTGCAGTGTCAGCGCGACCGTGCCCGTGCCGGGGCGCGGCTTGCACCACAGGCGCAGGCCGTTGTCCAGCCGCGTGCGGTGCAGTTGCAGCACGTCGTCCTCGCGCAGTTGGGGAGCGGGAGGAGGATGGGGGATGGAAGATTTCGTGAACAGGCGTTGAAGGAAACTGGTCATAGTCGAAAACGGCCCATCAGTCGAATGGGCCGCGCGAAATTATAGCATACTAAGGAACTTGTGATACAATCGTTTTCAATGGCAATCCGTTTCAGCCGGCACGCGCGGGAGAAGTTTGAGATACTCGCCCGTCACAAGTTCGTGGTTACGGAGGCGCAGGTGATTGATACGCTGAATTCGCCGGACAAAGTAGAGACCGATCGCGATCCTCCGGTGGCGCAGAAGACTTTCGACGAAAGGCACGTTCTCCGGGTGGTGTTTCGCGTCGAAGGCGAGGACAAAGTCGTCGTCACATTCTACCCCGGCAGGAGGCAACGATATGAGAATTAGCTACGATCGCGGAGAGGACGTTCTGACTATCGAACTCGACGCCTCGGCACCCATTGACCACGCCGAGCACGTCGGGGCTGTAATTCTGCATCTCAGCCCCGATGATCGTCCGGTGCTGATCGAGATTCTGCACGCGAGCGAATTCCTGTCCAGTTTAGTGAAGGCTTCGATGCGCGCTGAGCCGGTGACGGTGTAGTGTTCTCGATTCCCCGCAACCGCGCTGTGTTCAGCTTATCTGGCCGCTTTTCTCTCAAGCCTGTCCAACCTGTGTCTTAGATCCTCGACCACCGCCTCCTTCTGCCACCCTCCCGGCAACTTGCCCGCCGCTTTCAGCCCGACCTTCGTCCAGCCAATCGCGTTCGCGTAATCCCCAGTTTGCCACTCGTAATACTTCGCCAATTCAACACACGGCCCGATGTCGCGCGGGGCGAGGGTGAAAAGGCTCTCCCAATGCTCGACGGCCTCGGCGCGGCGATCGGCGCGTTTGAGAAAAGCGGCGTAACGGGTATGGGCTTTGATTTGATCTTCGGGCTTGAGGTGGCCGCGCAGGGCGGCGCGGTACGAGGCCTCCGCTTCGGCGGCGTCCCCGGCGGCTTCGCGCCACTGCGCGAGGGCAAGATTATCTTCGGCGGGGTGAATCCGGTCGGCGGGACGGGAGAAGACGTCGAGCAAGTGCGCGGCGAGCGTCACCATCGAGAGCACGTCCATCGCGTTGTGATACATCACCCGGCGCATCCCGCGCCCGTCGCCCGTCCGCAGATAATCGAGATACATTTGCGGGATGAGGTAGCCCGGCACGTCGGCGTCTTCTCGCTCGATCTCGAAGATGCCGGCTTCGATGTCGCCGAGCGAGCACGAGGGCAGGCGGCCGCGAAAGAGGCGGCGGGCGGGGAAGAGGAGATCGAGGTGCGGGCGGGAGAGGATTTTCAGTCGCTTCCGGTGCGCCATTCGATAACGCGAGTCGATCATCGGCAGGTCGAATGATTTGCCGTTGAACGTGACCCAGCCGCCGAAAGACTCGCAGTCTTGCGCGAATGCGCCGAGCATCGCGTGTTCCTCGCCCGGATCGCGCAGAAAATATTGGCGGAGGGTGAAGCCGCTATCGGAGAATGCGCCGAGGCCGACGAGGAAGGCAAAGGTCGCCGCCCCGCCAGCCAGGCCGGTCGTCTCGGTATCCACGAAGGCGAGCGAGTCGAGCGCCAGATGGGTGAGGGATTCGTCGCGGGCGATGGCGGCGGCCGTCGCCGGACTGCGCGAGAGGAAGTCGTGGAGCGGCGTCGCGCCGTGCCGGTGGATGAGGGGATAATGCTCTTCGACGAGATAGAACGATCCCCACGCCGTCTCCACGACCTTGCCGGGGACGAGCGATTCGAGACTGGCGGCTGGCCCGTCATCGCCCGCAGATTCATATTCGTGCGCGGCCGGCTCCTTGGGCTTCCGTTCAGGCGATTGGCGGCGCTTGGAAGATTGAATCTCTCTGGCAGGCTTCAGACCGAGCCGGCGGAGGCGTTCGCGGAGTTTGAGTACGGCTTCGAGTCGGCCTGCCCGTCGGCGGAGGTGACGGTGGCGGTATGAACCAGCCCGGCGGCGCAGGTCGTCGCGACTTCAAAGGGATTGCCCGGTTTGAATTGATGCTCGTCGGCGAAAGTATACGGCGGGGCGCAGCCGGTGAAAAGGATTTCCACCGTCGCAATAGCGCCGTTGTCTCGGGTCGCGTCGCGCCGCACGGCAATCAGGCGCACGTCGGTGATCGTCAACGGCGATCCGGTCGTCGTCGAAGAGCCTGAGCCGAGCGTCGGCGTCGGAGTTTCGGTGTCTGTCGGAGTGATGCTGAGATTGAGAGTGGGCGTCGCGCTTGGCGCGAAGATGCCCAAAGGCGTTTCGGTCGGAGGCAGAGGCGCCGTGAGTTCGGGCGTTGAGGTCGATCCGCTCAAGGTGGGGTGCGGCGTCTGCGTGAAGCGGCGGACGGGCGACAGGCTGGGGAGGTTGCAGGCGAGAGAGATGAAAGGAAGAAGGAACAGAGGAAGAAGGAAGAACGAGCGGCGAGGCATCAGGGGTTGGGGTTATGCGCCAGGCCATCGCGCTCTTTCGAACGAGGTGACGCACGGCGGGCCGGGCGCGTATTCAATTTCGCGCGCGGTGAGATCGGCGGCGAGCGACCAGAGGGTGGTGTGCCCGCCGCGATGGCCGCAGACGGAGGCAGAATGATCGGCGAGGAGCGGCGGGATGTCGCAAAGGGAACTCAGGGAAGCAAGGGAAACGGAGGAACTCAGCGAATTGCAGCGCCGCGTCGAGTGATCGAGTTTGCGGTTGCGCTGAAACGCCAGCATGTCGGGATGGCGGAAGTGGTTCGCGGCGGCGGCGAAGGGGCGGCGGTCGGATGTGAGGCCGGGGTCGAGAGATCGGACACAAAGGGGATGAGCCTCGACGACAGCCACAGCGCCCGAGGAGTCAGCCAACAGGTAGTTGAACGAGTTGAGGTGCGGGAGATGCAGGAGCAGGTCAACCGCCTCGCGCACCGTGGCGCAAGTCTCCAGCGCGATGCGCGGGATGAGGTGAAAGGGCACGCCGGGGCGCGGATCGTCGGGCGAGTCGGAGAGGACCACGTGCAGGCAGATGAACAGCCCTTTCGCGTTCACGCCGTCATATCGGCCTCCGGGCACGGATCCGCGCGCCCCGACCGACGGCAATCCTTCGTCGGGCGAGAGACGAATGCGCTGGCGGATTCGCTGAACGGGATGAAAGTCGTAGTTGCGTCCGACGAGGCTATGACCGCCTGGGCCGACGACGGCGAACGACGAACAGCCGCCTTCGGGGTACACGGGCATCTGTCTTCGAAGTCGCATCGTGCGGCGGCACACGCCGCGCAGAAGATCGTGATACGGGATGCCCTGCCCGTCGGCGTAACCGCGCAGTTCGCCAAGGATCGACGGGCACAGGTCGGCGACGATCTTCTCGCACGCCAGCGCGAAGTCGAGATCGGGCGGCGGCGGCCACCTGGCCGGAACGGTGAACTGGGCCGTCGCCGCGCCGAGATGGAAGCCGATGGTGTACGGATTGCCGGAGAGGTCGAAGAGGCGATAGTCGGGGTCGGGGAGCATAGTGACCATTGCTGATCGCTGATTGTTGATTGGCCCTCCCCCAATCAGAAATCAGCAATCAAAAATCAGAAATCATTGGACTACACTTCCGACAAAATCGGCCAATAGCCCATACGCCGTCTGATCCGGCCCAGCCCCTGCCTCGATGATCGTGATCTCTTTCAGCACGTCCATCCGAAACGTGACGATTGACGACGTGCCGGACACTCCGGCCAGCGGGTCGGAAGCTTCGACTTGTT
>JACQED010000401.1 GCA_016200785.1 Chloroflexota bacterium | reverse complement strand
AGGAAGTTCGCGAAGTGACCCGGCGCGACGATTTCGCCGGCTGGTGGATTCCGCGCCACAATTACCTCTTCGGAAAATTGACGCTTCACGCCGGCTGGTATCCCGATTATCAACTGCGGCTCTTGCGCCGGGGCCGCGCGCGGTACGATCCCGATCGGCACGTTCACGAACTCGTCCGGCTCGACGGGCCGGCGGGCTACCTACAAAACGCGCTGGCGCACCTCAACTACGAAACCGTGCGCGAGTTCGTTGCCAGACAATACCGCTACGCGGATTACGATGCAGGAATGCTGATTCGGCAAGGGGAGATTCCCAAACTGCATCGGCTTGCCAGCGGCCCGATCCGGCAGTTCTATTGGCGACTCATCACTCACGAGGGTTATCGCGACGGCTGGCACGGTCTGCGGTTGAGCGCGCTGATGGCGTACTTCGAGTGGGTTAAATTGCGTGAGGCAAGAAAGAGGAGAAAGATATGACTATTCCGGAGCCTGTCATCGGCTGGGGCGCGCTGATCGCCGCGCTCATTCTGACGTTCGTCGCCCCGCCGGGCCGCCGTGGTCGCTACGCCGTGGTCGGCTCGCTGGTTGTCTTTGGATTGTATCTCACCGCATCGTGGTTTCTGTGGCCGAGCGACAACTGGCTCGTGCCGGGCATCATCGCCGGAGTCATCGGCGTCGTCATCCGCGACATTCGGCGCTGGTTGCGGTTTTTTCAAGGGGCCACGTACCGCGCAATCCACCCCTATTACTGGTACAGCCGCGCGCGGAGGAGGCGGCGCTATTGATCTTTTTCCATCTTGCGTCCCCCGCCAAAGTTGATTATACTCGCCCACTGTAAGCGGGCTGAGTGACGGACATGAATCTGCCGGTATTGGTTCTCAACGCTAATTACGAACCCCTGAACGTGTGTGACACGCGCCGCGCGATCGGTCTGCTCATCACGGGCAAGGCGATGATGGTGACGAACGGGCGCGGCTACATCAGGACGACACGCACGACGTATCCGCGTCCCTCGGTCATCCGCCTCGCCAGCATGGTGCACCGGCCTCGCCCGCGCGTGAAGTTGACCAAGCGCGAGGTTTTTCGGCGCGACAACTACACCTGCCAGTACTGCGGCCGCCAGACCTCTCACCTCACCATTGACCACGTCCTCCCGCGCCATCGCGGCGGCGGCCACCATTGGGACAATCTCGTCGCCGCCTGCCCGGCCTGCAACCGTCAGAAGGGCGGCCGCACGGCGGCAGAGGCGCACATGAATCTGCGCCACAGACCGGTCGAACCCGCGCCGACAGCCGCCTACATTTTTGGCCGGCACGTTCAAGAGAACGAGGATTGGCAACCGTACATTGAGGGGTGGTAGTTCACTCCTCCCGCGTCACCCTCCTCACCACCCGCTTCGCCGCCCCAAGCAACACAATCAGCCTCAACCGCCGCCACGCCGTGCGCGCATTCCACCCGTGCCGGTCGCTGTGGCCGAACGTCTCCGTTTCGTACTCGGTCGTGATCTGATCGATCTGCGGCCGGCCCGAGGGCAGTTTCTCTGAGATCGCCGTGGCGCGCTCGCGCGGCGTCCAGCCGGGCCGCAGAGTCACTCCCACCAGACTCGCCGCGCGGATGAGTCGCGCGTAGGCCAAGACCGCTGGCGTCGCCGGCGCCGCGCCGGGCCGGCCGCCCCTTCTGCGCCGCCGCCACACTCCGAAGCCGACCGCAAGCGCAACGACCCCCAGCAGAATCGAGCCGCCCCACCAGGCCGTGCTCCGCGATCGCGCCAGCGATTCCTCTCGGACGCGCTGCCGATCGCGGTCTATCAAATCGCGTTGATTCGGATCGACGCCCGGTCCGCCCGGCGATGGATTGCTCGCAGACGCAGGCCCGTTCGAGGCAACCTGCACGGTTCGGTCAATCACCGGCTGAGAAGGCGTCGGCTCGAACTCCACCCAGCCGTAACCGGGGAAGAAGACCTCGGGCCAGGCGTGCGCGTCGCTTTCGACCACTCGATACAGCCCGGTGTCCAGATCGAATGCGCCCTGCGCGAATCCCACACTGACGCGCGCCGGGATGCCGACCGCTCTCAGCATCATCGTCATCGCCGACGCGTAGTAATTGCAGTAGCCCTTCTGATACGCGAACAGCACCCAGTCCACCGGGTCTTGCCCGGCCGGCGGGTTGGCGATGTTGCGCGAGTAGGTGATGTGCGTGCGCAGGTAGTTTTGAATCGCGATGGCCGTATCGTAGGCATTGAATTGATCTGCGGCGACGTCGTGAGCCAGCGCACGAGTGCGCGCCGAGATCGAGTCGGGGACTTGCAGGTAGCGTTCGCGGATTTCCGCCGGGTAGGCGGTTCCCGCAGATCGCAACTGCGCCTCGTCCGCCGTGCTGAGCGAGGAGAGCACGGTGTACGATCCGCCCTGAACGACCACTTGCCGCGCGCGCGCCGCCGAGATGTCGGCCTCGCCGGCCGCGTTCACGTTCAATTCCAATTGTGCGTCGCGGCTGAAGGCGTACGGTTGAGGCACGCCGTACAACGTGCTCGTCGCCGGGGTGTAGAGAATGAACGTCACCGTGACCGGCTTGCGCGCGGCGTAGCGCGGAAGTTGCAGGCCGCGATCGTTGCCTTTGAGATCGAGCCGCGCCCTGTCGGTGGTCGTCCATCGCCCGTTCTCGTAATGGTCGAAGACCCGCGCGCGCCAATAGAAATGCGGGCCGGGTTCGGCGCGCACGTCCATGATCGGCCGCTCCGACAGGTTGACCGCGCCGGATAACTCCAACGCGCTGCCGTAGTAATCGCCGCTCGTCGGCGAATACCCCTGCACCGAGGCGAACATCCGCCGCCAACTGCTCCGCACGCTTTCCCACGGACTCGTCACGTTCTGCCACGCGGCGGCGAACGATGGGCTGGCCGCCGCGCCGGGCGCGAACCACGCCAGCCCGAGGATCACCGCGCCGGCGATGACTCCCGCGCGCCAGAATTCAAATCGAATCTCGGTGCTATAGCCGACGCGGTTCGCGCGCCACTCCGCTTCGCGGGCACGGACGTGGGTGCGGGCCAACAGCAGAAGCGCCACGGCGAGGTACACCGCGAGGTAGCGTCCCATCGGCGCGGGACCGTAGTAGTAGATCAAGTTGACCAGCAGAACCATGCCGCCCGGCACGAACGCGGCCCACGGGTCCCGATGCCGCACGATGTTCCACGCCGCCAGAACGCCGATGATCCAAAAGATGATCGCCAGCACGAGCACGAACATCAACTTGTCTTCGCTGCGGTTGCCCGTCAGCACGCGATTGACGAAATCGCCGATGCGGTACAAGAGATCGAGCGACCGTTCGTGCCAGGTGAGTCGCGCCGGAAGCGTGTTGCAGAGAAGAAAACCGATCCAGAATCCGCCGTAGCCAGTTGCGAAAATCGCCGCCGTGAGCGCGCGGAAGCGGCTGCGGGCGAGGGCCATGCCGGCCAGCGCCGCGCCGAGCGCGACGAATTGCAGGCTCCACAGATCGGGCGTCCACTCCGCCGCCGCCACACCCCACGCGGCCAGCGCGAGGAGAACGTAGACGAGGAAGATCGAGGCGGGGTCGAACGAGTCGGTCTGAGTCATAGCGCGGCCTCCAGCCGCAACCAAAGCGGGACACGGAACAACACGGACGAACACGGATTCCGCATACCGTTCCGTGTTTTTCCGTGTTCATCCGTGTCCAAAATCGTAACCGTTCAGTCCGCCGCCAGACCTTTACCACGAAGGCACGAAGACACGAAGGACACAAAGAAAGCGTCGTGAAACTTGGTGTCTTTGTGTCGCCTGCCCCCGTGTTGTTGCGGGGGTGGT
>JACQED010000387.1 GCA_016200785.1 Chloroflexota bacterium | reverse complement strand
CCGCCCGTTCGTAGACTTGCGCGAAAAACGACTCGAGCGCGGCGCTTCCGGCGTTGAGACCGGGGCTGAGCGCAGCGCGCGTGCCATCGCCGAGGATGACGAGATTCAACGCCCCCTCGCGCCATCCATAGAAACCAGCATTGAGCGCGCTGGCGGCCCATTCGAATTGGCGGAAGAGTCCCTCGGTGCCGCCCTCGGTGCGACCGAGCGGATAGGTCATCGTCGCCGGGTCCGGATGGCGCACTGTCACCCATCCGCTCTGATATTCAAGGAGCGCCAGAAGCAAACGCGGGCTGACGCTGTAGCGTTCGGCGACGAGTTGCACGAGTTCCGCGCCCGACCGTTTGACGCCCTCGGCCACTTCGGTGTACGAGGCGAGGTAGCCGCCGCGCTCCGCGACAAACTGCGCCACGTCGAAGCCGACGGTCGTCGGGCCGTAGACGAGTTCGCTGTCGGGGATGATCTTCGACGCCGGGCCATTAAGAGTCGCGCGCTGAGGCACGAGCAGTGATTGACCGGGATACAGCGTCGCGTTGAGGTTCTTGATGCCATTCGCCGCCATCAACTCATCCACGCCGATGCCCCAGCGTTGAGCGATGAGGCCGAGATCGTCGCCCGGCTCGACTTCGACGGTGACGGCGGCGAGATCGGGCGGCACATGCGCGCGGAGTGGATCCGGGGTGGGCGTGGGTCGCGGCCCGCCGGGCGTGGTCACATCCGTCGGCTCGGAGGCTATTACCACCGTGGGCGACGCCGTTGTCGTCGCGCCGGGCACGACGGAGGGAGAAGGAGGCGAGGGTGTTTCGAGAATCGAACAGCCAGTCAACAGCGCGACGGCGATTATGAGGCGGCGAGGCTTCAAGGCGGAACCACAAAAGCGCCGTAACGCGGAATGAACGGCGCCCACGGGACGAAGGCGCGGGCTGCTTGCATCTTAATGCCCTCTCGCCTCCATGATGCGCGCGTCAATCTCAGGCACAAGTTGCTGATGCTCAATCCACCACTCGGGGTCTCTCTGCGCGTTGAGTTCTTCGACGGTCTTGCCTTGCTGTTCGACCCACGTGTAGTATTTCAAATTGTGCCATTGCTGGCGTTGATCGGGCGTGCCGTCCTTGATCCAATCCGTCTTCTGTCCGTGGAATATGCCGCGCAGCCGCGCCACTGCTTCGGCCTCGTCCATCTTGCCTTCTTTCTCGGTAAGCCAGGCCATCGTCGAGTGATAGCGGTCGATCGCATCGGTGCAAATAGTGACAATGGCATCGTTCTTGCCGAAGCCGTAATGCTTGGCCGTTTTGATCGCGCCGAGCACGTTGCACACGCCGGAGATGCCAAAGATGGTAGAGAGTGCCTTCACTTTCGCCTCGGGCACGCCGAAGCGCTTCGCCAGAACCTGGCCGCCTACGGGATCAGTCAGGAGTTGCAGGCCGCGCACGCATTCCATGTCGTCAATACACACGATCGTGTCCATGTTGAGGACGTTGTGAATCCACGTGACGTGCTTGTCGCCGATGCCTTGAATTTCGTGCGCGCCATAGCCGTTGTTGTAGAGTGTGGGGCATTGGATCGGTTCGAGGCCGACGATCTTGTGTTCGGGCCAGGCCTGTTTGAGCCGATCTCCGGCGGCGATGGTCCCCGCCGATCCCATCGCCGAGCAATAGGCCGCGATGTGCCCATCCCCCACGCCAATGCGCTTCAACTCCTCGGCCAACTCGACAATCGTGTTGCCCGTAACGTGATAGTGGAAGCGATAGTTCCCCATCACCTCAAACTGATTGAGGATGCGGACGTTCGGGTCTTGCCGGAGTTCCCAAGTTTTGTCGTAGATTTCTTTGACGTTCGACTCCGAGCCGGGCGTTTTGATGATCGTCGCCCCATACGATTCTATTTTTTCAAAACGCTCCCGGCTCATGCCGGCCGGCAAGACGACGATGGATTTGGTCTTCATGCGCCCGCCGACCCACGCGCCGCCGATGCCGTAGTTTCCCGTCGAGGGCCATACGACGGTGTGCTTCGACGGATCCACCTGCCCGAACAATTCCATCTCGGCCAGCACCGAATACGCAGCGCCGACTTTGTGCGCCCCGGTTGGGAAGTCACGACCGAACAGAACGACGATCGGCGCCTCGACGCCAGTAAGTTCTTTGGGCAAGACTTCGTATTTGATCTTGTCGTCCGGCCCGCGCCAGGCGATGTTGAAGAGATTGACCGGGTCGAGCGGATCGTCCTTCATTGCCGCGATGGCCTTCTTGCGAATAGCAGGATCGATCTTGTTGGGGTGAAGCATTTCTTCGAAGGTGGGGCTGAGGATTGTCACTGCATGTCTCCTTATTATTCTCCCGCCAGCATCACCAGCGCCCTCATCGCCTGATACGCGCCGATCATGTCCGGCAGGGTCACTTCCACTTTGCGCCCATCAAACCGCTGTGCGCCGGGCGCGAGTTGAGCGCGGTCGGCGAAATCGGTGCGGGCGAATTCAATTGTCAGCTTGACGGGCGGCGGGATGACGAACGGCTTCGGCGCGTTGCCGTTGCGCAGGCGCGTCACGGCTCGCGCGGCGGCTTCGCAGATTTTCTCTTGTGCGACCGGAATGGGCGTAAGGTCGGCTGAATAGCGCCCGTGCGCTTTTTTCACGACCGCCACCTCGACATCGTGGCCGATGAGTTCCTGCGCCTCTTTGCTCGCCGACTGATCGCCGCTGAGCATGATCACCGGCACGCCGAAATGCCCGGCCAGCGCCGCATCCAAGCCGATCT
>JACQED010000386.1 GCA_016200785.1 Chloroflexota bacterium | reverse complement strand
GACTCGCGGAGTGTTGATCGGAGCGGCGCTCATCGCTCTATGTTTGTGCGCGGCGTTGGCGCTGATCGGGGCGGGCGCGGCCTATTTCTATTATTCGAGTCGAGGCGCGATCACCCGTCCGCCGATTATCTCCGTGCCGACGGCATTGCCTCTGCCGACATCGCCGACGTTGCCCCCACCATCGCCCACCGGCGGGGTGACGCCGGCCGCAGGCGACGCGACGCCCGCCGTCGGTGAGGCCACGCGCGCGATGCTCGCCGCGATCGAGCAGCAGGTGATCGCGTTGCGCGGTCTCCAGCCGTCAGGCAAGTTCGAGCTCCGCTTTACCACGCCTGACGAGTACAAACTGAAAACGAAAGGCGATTTTGAGACAGACTATTCCCCCGAAGAAGCTGTGGACGACGCGCGCGTTCTCCACGCCCTGGGACTCCTGCCAGCCAATTTCGATCTGTACAATTTCTACATTGACCTGTACTCAGAGCAAATTCTCGGATCGTACGATCCTAAGACAAAAGAGTTGTACGTGATCAAGGCCAGCGGCAAGATCGGCGGGGTCGAACGACAAACGTACGCTCACGAATTCAATCACGCTTTGCAGGACGAGAATTACGACATGCGGAGCCTGGGCCTGAGCGACGACGCCTGTGAGCGCGACACTGAGCGCTGTGCTGCCATCCGCGCGCTGGTCGAGGGCGACTCGACCCTGCTGGAGAGTCAGTGGCTCAAGAGGTACGGCACGACGCAAGACTATGCCGACATCGGCGAGTATTACAGCAATTACACCAGCACCGCCTACGACCGCGCGCCGTGCTATTTGCGTGATGATTTTTATTGGCCTTACGACGACGGATTGAAATTCGTGCAGGGACTGTACGACTCAGGCGGCTGGGCGGCGGTGGACGATGCCTATCGCCGCCCGCCGGTGAGCACCGAACAGATCATGCATCCGAAACTGTATAAGTCTGGCGACATTCCTGAGATGATCCCTGCCCCCGTGCTGACCGACACCCTCGGCGCGGGCTGGCGGCAAATTGACTCAAATGTGATGGGCGAATGGTACACGCGGCTAATCTTGCTGGAGCCTTTTCGCAACTCCGACCCGCAGAGCAGTGACTACTGCAAAGTCAAATCTCGCGACTCAGATCGCATGACGAAGGCCGCCGCCGGTTGGGGCGGCGATGCCTACGTGGTGTCGTACGACGAGTCGACCGCGCAGACCGCGCTGGTTCTCCTGACGACTTGGGACACCGAAACCGACGCGCGCGAATTCGAGGACGCTTTCAAGCCTTACGGCAAAGCGCGCTTCAAGACATCGCCTCAGGCGCACGGCCAGGGATCGTGTTGGGATGCCGGCGACAGCGGCGTCAGTTGCCTGATTCGCCGGGGGAGCGACACGCTTTGGGTGATCGCGCCGGACGAGGGGATGGTGGATCGGATCGTCGGGACGATCCCGCCCTTTGGGTGACGGCTTAGGTCGCTTCCTGCTGTTGCACTGCCCCGTACGAAACAATCAATATCGGCATCAACACTGCAACGGCGATCAAATTCGGCCCGGCGGCGGGAATGAATTGGCCGATGACCGCTTCGACCGGCGTCAGTTTTCCGGCGTTGATCCAGATGTCGGCGATCGAGGCGAGGCCAAGTCCCACAAGATTGCCGAGCGCGCCCCACACGACGATCTCACCCCAGTCTTTGTCGGGAAAACCGAATCGAATGGCGAGGCACAGCGCGACTCCGGCCAGCACCGAATAGCCGAGCCACGGACTCACCGCCCCTTCCCCGAACTGATTGAGCACCGTCGGATTTGTGGCGTAGCCGATCGCCGCCAGAACGCCGATCGCGACGGCGAGGCTCGAGGCCACGTCCAGCGATCGCTTCTTGTTCGCGAAGAGAAAATGCATCCCGGCGACGAAGCCGATGATCGCATTCCCCATGTCCCACTCCGGCGAAACGCGAAAGCCGGACAACGCATCGCCGACGATGTTGCCAAAGCCACCGGTCATGAACCCGGCCAGCGGCCCGAAGAGGTAGCCGAACAAGACCGGGAAGACGACGCCCGGGCGAAGCCCGACATCGCTGACGGCGGGCACTTTGAAAAGTTTGCCGGAGAACACCCAGATGGCAACCGCGTAAACTGCCGCGCCGACGACGCCATAGATCACTTTCTGCATTCCGAGTTCCCATGCCTCGCTCTCGCGCGTGAAGTAATAGACGACGCCCATGCCGATCGCGCCGATCAGAACGGCGAGGTAGCGCAACGGCACATCCGGCTCGGAGATGCTCGGCGGCGGAGCAGCCTCTGCGCCGGAGGGACTCGGGCTGGCAATGAAATAGGCAATCGTGATCAGAACGAACAGCGCGAGGACAGTGTAGACGATGTTGAGTGCTTTGTTGTTCATGGATTCTCCTTGAGGACAGAAGGCTCCACTGGATCGAACGAGAATCTTTGCCACGAACTGCGCGAGGGTCGTGAGTTTGCCACCTTTCGTGAAATTGGTGAAATTCGTGGCAAGGTTTTTCCCGCCGGCGCCGGAAGAGCCGAATCGAATCAGTCAGTCAGCCAAGAAAAAGCATACTCCTCTCGCTCAAACTCCAACGCCTGTAGAGCCACCTGCAGTGGGTGAAATGTGTCCACCATCACCGCCAGTTCCTCGGTGCGCTCTTTGCCGATGGAAGCCTCGGTCGCGCCCGGCTGTGGGCCGTGCGGGAGGCCGGCGGGGTGAAGCGTCCAATCGTACTTCTCCACCCCCTTGCGGCTCATGAAGTTGCCGTCGCAGTAATAAATCACCTCGTCCGAGTTGACGTTCGAGTGATTGTACGGCGCGGGGATCGCGAGCGGGTGATAGTCGAACAGGCGCGGGACGAACGAGCAAACGACGAAGTTCCAGCCCTCGAAAGTCTGATGCACCGGCGGTGGCTGGTGGACTCGCCCGGTGATCGGCTCGAAGTCGGCGATGTTGAAAATCCACGGGTAGAGATAACCATCCCATCCCACTACGTCGAGCGGGTGATGGTCAACGATGTGCCGGGTGATCTCGTCGCGCACCTTCACCCGCACCTCGAACTCGCCCGCCTCGTCGTGGGTCTCCAGTTCATTCGGCACTTGGATGTCTCGCTCGGAGTACGGCGAGTGTTCGAGCAGTTGGCCGAACTCGTTGCGATAACGTTTGGGCGGCCTGATCTGCGACGGCGACTCGACGACGAGGAAGCGGCACCCGCCATTGACTTCCATCTGCCACGTCGTGCCGAATGGGATGACGATATAGTCTCCCGGCCCGAAATTGAGATTGCCGAACTGAGTCCGCAGTTTGCCCGACCCCTCGTGCGTGAACCAGACTTCGTAGGCCTGCCCGTTGCGGTAGAAATAATCCATGCTTTGCGTCGGGTGAGAGAGGCCGAGCGTCACGTCGTTGTTGCCCAGCATGACGCGCCGCGCTGCAACCGCATCGCCGCCCGCCGGAAAGTCCACCGTCCGCAGAAGCCGATGGCGCACCGGTCCGTAGTCGGCGTACTGCACCTTCGCGGAGCCGAGCGACTCAAATCGCTTGACGCGCGGCGGCAGGAAGTGATGATACAGAATGGACTGAATGCCGCTAAACCCCTCCAGCCCCATCACTTCTTCGCGGTACAGCGTGCCGTCGGGTTTCTTGAACTGTGTATGGCGTTTGTGCGGCAGTTGGCCG
>JACQED010000385.1 GCA_016200785.1 Chloroflexota bacterium | reverse complement strand
GATCGTCCTCAAGGATGCGTTCGAGGCGGTATGGACGTTGTTGAAGTACCGCTTTATAGATTGAGATGGCTTATCGCTCATGGCGTATGGCTTATCGCAGTCCGCAGACGGACAGGGCAATAGACAGCGCGTCAAGGCCGATACGCACTATGCGAAAGGCAATCGGCGATACGCGATAGGCGATAAGCAATATGCGGCGTGCCTCACCCTCGCCGGAGCCATTCTGCGTGTCCTCCCGCTGACTGAAAACCGCTTCCATCCCGACGAGGCGCTGTACGCCTCGTTCGCCCGACTCATCGCTTCGGGTCGCGATCCTCTGCTGGCCTCGGTCGTCGTTGATAAGCCGCCTCTACCGTTCTATCTTATGGCCGCGAGCATGACGCTCTTCGGTCCGTCCGAACTTGCGGCTCGCCTGCCCAGTTTTTTCGCCAGCGTCGTGAGCATCGCTCTGATCTATGCGCTGGCCCGCGCGCTGTACGATGGATGGACCGCTTTGCTCGGCGGTCTCTTTCTCGCCCTCTCGCCCTTCGCCATCTCTTTTGCCGTCACGGCCTTCACCGACCCCCTGCACGTTGCGCTGTTGCTCTGGGCCGCATTCGCCGCAGTGCGTGGCAAATGGCTGTTGAGCGGGATCGCCGCCGGCCTCGCGCTGGCGACGAAGCAGACGACGGTTATTATTATTCCTTTGATAGTCGGCCTGGGAATCATGTGTCGGGTGACGCGTGACGAGTGTCGGGTGTCGGGCGTCACTCGTCACTCGTCACTCGTCACCCACCTCTCATTCTTCATTGCCCCTCTCCTGATCTCCACCGCTCTCATCTCCGTCTGGGACTTCTTCCGCCACGCCTCCGTCGGCTTCTGGGCGCAAGGCTATACGGACAACGTGCCTGGCCGCTTCATTCGCGCCGCCGAAGTTTGGCCGCGACTCGAAGAGTTGGGCAGGTTGCTGTCCTACTTCACAGCCTCGCCCATAATCAATGCCCTCGTTCTTATCGGTCTGCCGCTATTGCTCATCAACGACGTTCTCCGCCGTCCTCGCCGATTCGACTCACTCACCGACCTCGGCCTCACCGCCTTCGCCCTCGCCTACCTCGGCGCATACTGGCTGCTGGCGTTCAACCTCTGGGATCGCTACTTTCTCGCCATCCTTCCCCTCGCCTGTCTCCTACTCGCGCGTGCCGCGTGCCACGTGTCAAGTGTCGTGTTCCATGTGTCACGTATCACGCATCACGTATCACGCCGCGCGTTCCCCTGCACCCCTGCACCCCGTCACCCCGTCACCCGTCGCTCGCCACTCATTGCCTTTCTCCCATTGTTCATTGCCCACTGTTCATTGCTAGTTCTCCTCCTGCCTCCCGCCCTGACCGCCGCGCATTCCGGCTTTCCGCTCGGCGGCGATCACGAGGCGTACGACGGCATCAACGAAGCAGCTCGCTATCTGCGGACTTTGCCGAAAGGCGCCGTATTGTATGACCACTGGCTGAGTTGGGAATGGCGCTACTATCTCGACGAGGCGGCGGTCTACATCGTGTGGATGCCCGACCCTCAAACGCTGGAGGCCGATCTGCGCGCCTTTGGCCGCGCTTCGCCGCGCTACTTCGTTTCGCCTTCGTGGGAGTCTGACGCGGAAATGCAACGAGCGGCGGCAGCCGCCGGCTTTGCCTTTCAACCCGTGCTGGCGACACACCGCCGGGATGGATCGGTGTCGTTTGTGGTGTATCGGCTGGTGGCCGGCAATCGGTAAGTGGAGATCGGCAATTGGTCGCTTATCCCTCGTCACTCGGCGCGCGTCACACGTCACCGCTTGTCAATTGGGCATTGTTCATTGCTCATTGTTCATTGATCGTTCTCTTCTTCTGGCGTCACATCTTCACGCGCCTCATCCTCGCCCACGGCGACACATTCCTGCTGTTCTATCCCACGTGGGATTATCGCGCGGCGGCGCTGAGGGCGGGGCGCATCCCGCTGTGGAATCCGGTCACGTTCATGGGCGCACCGTTCCTCGCCAACTCGCAGTACGGCGTGCTGTATCCTCTCAATTGGCCGCTGGCCTGGCTGTCCGCGCCGGCCGCGATCAAAGTTGCCATCCTGTTCCACCTTGCTCTCGGCGCTCTCGGTGCGTATTTGTTTGCCCGGCGAGTCCTCGCGCTCAAGCCGCTCTCCGCGTGGTTTGCGGCGGCCCTCTTTGCCCTCGGCGGCTACCTCACGGCGCACGTCGAACTCGTCAACCAACTGCAAGGCCTTGCCTGGCTCCCGTGGATTTTCTGGGCGACCGATCGCGCCGGCGAACGGCCCAGGCGATACTTTATCTTGCTCACTTTCTTCATCGCACTCCAACTCCTCGCCGGTCACACCCAGACGACCTTCATCACGCTGGTGGGAGCGATGACGTATTCTTTCGTCAGCGGATGGCTTGCGTTTCGCGTCTCACGCATCGCGCATGACGTTTCACGCTCCCCCATATCATTGCTCAAGCTCTTCTTCCTCCTTCCCGCATCCTTCCTCCTCGCCTCCCTCCTCTCCGCCGCCCAACTCCTGCCCACGCTCGAACTCTCGCGCCAGTCGCTCAGAGCAGAGGGCTTGCCGGTGCACGAAGCCCTCTCCTTCTCGCTCGACCCGCGCCTCATCGGCCTCTCCCTGCTCCCCGGCTACTCGCGCGCGCTGTTCAGCGAATATGTCGGCGCAATCGGCGTGACCGGCTTATGCCTTATCCTCGTCGCCCTCATCAACCTTCGCCATTTGCCATCCGCCGTTCGCAATTCGCAACTCGCAATTCTCCTCGTTGCTCTCCTCGGCCTCTTCTTCGCCCTCGGCCGCTTCAACCCGATCTATGCTGGCCTCGCCCGCTTCGTTCCCGGCTTCAACCTCTTTCGCGTTCCGGCGCGCTGGCTGGCGCTGTGGGCGTTCGGCGGCGCAATGCTGGCGGGCATCGGATTGCAGGCCCTTGTAGAAGCGCGGTTGAGTTGGCGCTCAACGGGGCTGGTCTTTCTCGCCGTCGGAACTGTGATCGGCTTGACCTCCGTCTCGACCGGCGTGACCCCGGCCGGGGAACTAGGCCCGCTCCCCGCGCCGACTCTCAAGGACGCCCTCCTGTGGATCGCGACGGCCCTCGTCGCCCTTGCCCTTCTCTCCCGACCCCTAACCCTCCTCCGCGCCCCCCTCCTCGCCTCCCTCGCCCTCGTCGAGCTATTCGCCGCGAGTCGCATCCAGCCGTTCAATCAGCTCACCGTGCCCGAGGCGTACTACGCCTCTCGGCCCTCGATTGACTTTCTCCTCGCGTCGAATCAGGGCAAAGCGCCGCCGGGGCGGATGGTCGCGGCCTCGCGCCTGTTCTACGATCCGACGATGAACTCCGTCAAACTGAGCGACCTGCCGCCCGCGACTCGCCTCGCTCCCGGTGCGGCTTATGAATATGTCGTCGCGTCGAAATACAAAGACGTTCTCTCGAACAACCTTGCGCTCACTTGGGACATTCCTACGCTGGACGGCTACGACGGCGGCATATTGCCGTTGAAAAACTTCGTGACCTTTGAAGAATACCTGCTCGGCCACCGCCCGTTGACGGACGATGGGCGGTTGCGCGAGAACATCATCCAGACTCCCGCCGACGTTCCCGATGGCCGCGCGTTGTCGCTGGCGAACGCGCAATACTTCCTCGCCGACAAGACCTTCGATTTTTGGATCGACGGCAT
>JACQED010000384.1 GCA_016200785.1 Chloroflexota bacterium | reverse complement strand
TTCTCCAATTTCAGGCTGCTCTCTTTGGCTTGTCCGATGTGCCAGTAGAAGCCCTCGGCCACTTCGCCGAGTCCCAACGCGTCGCGGACGGCACGGGCGTAGAGGGGCAATTGCAGGCGATGGCCGTCTTTTAGATCGCGCGCCGTGATGGGCGAGCCGCTGGCTTTGTAGTCCACCACGCGCAGACGGCCATCGGCGGCCACGTCAATCCGGTCAATATAGCCGTGCACCCGCACTTCGCCTTCGTCGGTGCAAACGACGAGCGGCGGCGCGCCGAAGCCGAATCTCTGCTCGAAGTGGCGCGGCGTCCAGCCCTCGGACTTCTCGGCCAGCGCGGTCACGGTCTCGCTCAGAATGCGAATGAGTTCAGATTGCTGTTGATCCCAGATAGCGGTGGGGCGGAAGCCGTAGTCGGAGGGCGCAGTGGTGAAGACCTCGCGGGCGATCTCCGGCAGGCGAGCGAGCAAAGCGTCGAGGTCGGTCGGGCTGGGTGCGTCGCGATACAGCCGCTCCAAGATGGCATGATACATATTCCCCAGACTGCGCGCGTCGTAGCCCTCTTCAGGCTCGGCGCGCGGCTCGAGTTTCAGAACGTGGGCAACGTAGAAATAGAAGCCGCATGTGCCGTAGGCTTCGAGACGGCTCGCGCTCCAACTCTGAGTGGGAGGATACCGGGTGACGAGCGACCGGGAAAGTTCGGCGAGATGGCCTTCGTGCGGGCCAGCAGCCTCAGCGGCGAGCCGGGCGTTCAGCGCGGTGACGCCGCGCGCGACTGCCCCGCGATCGTAGCCCTGCTCGATCCATTCTGACATGGAGGCGACTTGATCGGGCGGCAACCGATCTTCGGGGCGAGCCTTTATGATCTGCGGCTCGCTTATCAGGCTCATCACTTGCCGCCAGTACGCCGAGGGTTCCCACCCCTGTCCATCGTCGGCGAGATAGGGCCGGCAGAGGAGCAGTCGCTCGCGGGCGCGCGTGATGGCTTCGTAGAAGATCGTAACTTCGTCACCGCGCAGACGCGACTCCAGCGGCAGGCCGCGAGCGCGCAGGGCGTCCCGATCGGACTCGCGCAGCAGCGGCATCTCGCGCTCGGCCTGTGGGAATTCACCCTCGGCCAGGCCGAGAATGGCGACGGCGCGGAAGGAGAGACCGCGCGCGTCGAGGACGGAGGCGACCCTCACCCCCAACCCGCCCTCCGGGCGTCCCGTTTCTGCGAAACGGGAGAGGGGAGTGTCATAGGAGGCGGCTTCGACGCCTTCGCGCAATGCGCCCAGGAATGTTTCGTAGTTCCAATCGGCCCTCACCCCCGGCCCCTCTCCCGTTTCTCCGAAACGGGAGAGGGGAGTCGTGATCACCGCCTCCGCCAGCACCAATCCGCGCAGGACTTCTTTTAAAGCGCGCAGGGCGGCGACATCGCGCGGGGCGGTCTCAGATTCGGCCAGGGCGCGCGCAACGACGTTGAGCGTTTCGGGCGTGTCTTTAGTCTGGCCGAAACGCGGCGGGGGGAGTGTGGGATCGTCGCCGATGAGGTCTTCGACGAAAGCGACGTAGTCGCGGAGGCCGGCGCGCGTCCCCTTCGCTTTGCTCCGGGGATCTTCGACGGGCGGGGTGATTCGCCGAACGAGCGACTCGAATGCGGCGCTGGCGGCGGCGACGTCGCCGGGCGAGGGACGGGACAAATCGCTCTCCGGTTCGTCGTCGGGTGAGGCAACGGGAGGGCGGGCAAACTGGGCCAGAGCCTCGCGCCACTGCTTCAATCCACCCACTACGCGGCCCAAACGCGAGGCGGCATCCAACGTCGCCGCGTGCCGCAATTCGAGGCCAAGCGCCGACCAATCAAAATACGGACTGCGCCACACTTCGAGCAAGGCCCGTGGCCGCCATGCTTCGCGATCGGCGGGCAGAGAGAGCAACGTGAGTAGTGCGCCGACGACGGGGCTCCCGGCCAGCGGCACGCCACCGACAATTTGCAAGGGCAAGCCAAACTCACGCGCCGTCTCTTCGAGAAACGCCCGATACGGTTCGAGCGATCGGGCAAGCACGGCAACGGCAGAGAACGCCATTCCATCTTCGACGATGCGTTGTTTGATCCAGCGCATAGCGGCGCGGGCCTCGACGGCGCGAGTCTGGGCTTCCAGAAATGTGACTGGTGACGAGTGGCGAGTGACAGGGGGCGCTGGTTCGAACAAGTTCTGTTCTAAGAAGCGGAGTGCAGCCGCAATCGGGGCAGGGGCTTCAATACTTTCTCTCGTCACGCGTCCCACGTGACTCGTCACCCATGTTTCGGCGCGATGGAAGCGTCGGTGTGCGAGGCGGTGACGTGCGTGATCGCCGGTCAGCGTGATGAGCGTCTCGCCGGCGCGGGCGGCAAGGTGAACGAGGACGCCGAGTTGGGTGGGGTTGAATTCGTCGAAGCCGTCCACCACGAGCAGGCGCAGATCGCGGCCGAGGTCATCGTTCGCCTCAAGCGCGATCGCCGCAAGCCAGCCCTGCCCCTCGGGGTCGGCCCAGTTCTTCTCTTGCAACCAGCGCTGATAGGCCGAGTAGATTTCGGCCAGTTCTTCGAGGCGCGGGCCGAGGCCGTGCGTCGCCGACGAGAAGTCCTTCTCGTGGATGCGCGCCCGCTTGAGTTCTTCAAATGCTTCGCGCAGTGCCGTCGCAAAACCGGCTTTGGCGCGCAGTGGCGCGAAGTGTTTCAGCGCGCCTCGTTCGCACAGATCGTCCACCAACGCGCGAATCAACCGGCTCTGCGCCGCATCGCCCAGCCGGGGGACGGCTTGGCCGGCGCGGGCCAGCAGTTCCGCATACAGGCTATAGAAGGTGAACAGGGAAACGCCCATCGCCCCGCCCTGCGCGGCGAGGCGATCCTGAAAGGCGATCAGTTGAGTTTGATTGGGGAGAACAACGGCGATCGGGATGAGGGGATCGCCCTGCCGCGCCGTCCGGATTCGCGCCAGAGCGTGGTCGGTTTTGCCGTAACTGGCCGGGGCGAGGAGGAGGGTGGCGGGCATTGTCAACGCTCACCGGAGATGCTACCATTGACGGCAAGGATACACAAGTCGTCATGTCGAAACGCAAGCGGCAGCACCCGCACCAACACCTGCGCCGGCTTCTCGAAGCGGTCAACGTCCCGCCGCCGAAAATGTGGCCGGGGGCCGTCGATCTCAGCCTCGCCAGGCCAGACTCGGTCAAGTTTGACTATGCCCAGTTTGCCTCCGATCGGGCGCCGGGGAAAGCGAAACTCAAGCAATTCGAGGATGGCTTCCGCAAAGGGCCGCTGGGCCAGATTCCCGACATTCATCACTGGGCAATGGAGGAGTTCTGGTGGCATGGCGTGCCCGGCGACGACTGGCATCCGCTGGAGGCGTATTTGGCCTGGGCCGGCGATCGTTACCCGCCGCCGGCGCAGGAGCAGTTGCGCCGCTGGAAGGAAGCGCGGATCGGCCTGTTCGAGGTCGGCGAGATTCGGGATGGCACGCTGGGCTTGCAGGAATGGGACTCGGCGCGCGGCGTCCACTGCGGCCCGCCGTTCCGGGCCATCGCCTTGAGCGTCGGCGGGGTCAACGCCTATCGGGGACAGCGCGGGCGCGTGGCGATCTCCTACGTCGCGCCGTGGTCGCCGGACGAGAATCTGTTTTGCGCGATGGGCTACTCGATGACGCCCAGGAAGAGCGAGGCCAGGATACTCGAAGTGATGCTGTGGCTGAGGCGACCGGAGATCGCCAGTCGCCCCTTTCCGTGGAAGGCGAGCCGGGAAGCGGCGGACGAGTATTCGCACCAGTGGCGAGCGCGCGAGTGGCACGGCTGGCTGCGGGAGCGACTGGAGTTCCCCTTTGAGGCCATGATGCCCCGCCCGGGCAGCCGGCAGCTTGAGGTCAAGACGGTCACGGCCTTGACTCCGATGGACGCGGAAACGGCGCGGCAGATCGGGAATTACTTCGAAGTGCTGGTGGATGACAAGGGGCAGGAGGTGGTGCTGATGGGAGTGTCGGAGGTGATGCCGCTCGACCTGGCCTCGCCGAACTGGGCGGCGGTTGCCGAGTATCAGGGGTATCGGGAGCGCGCCGGCCCGCCGCCGGGGACGCGGGGTCAGCCGAAATTCACGAGGCTTGGATGACCAGCCGGAATGTACAGACTCAGCCGTGGTCGACGATGAACCACTCGTGATACAGCATGGCGATGAAGAACTCCTCGCCAGGGACTTTTCCGCACACCGCCACAAACCCGGCCCAGAAGGTTTCGTACTGCGGGTCTTCGACGTAGGTCGTATCTTTTAGAAAGATGGTGAGCGTCTGGCCGTCGGCGCTGGGGATGCAGCGCAGGATGGTGATGTTCGGATGGTGTTCCCGGTCTAGCGGCAGCAGCACGGAATAGCCGTTGACTGAGAGAAACTCCGGGTCGTAGTATTGGAGAACGTCATCCCAGTCTTCCGGCCCTTCGTGCTTTTCGATGATGCGATCGTAGCGGTAGGTGCGGATTTTGGCGAGGGATTCGGGGGAGAGATCGGAGAGTTTCATGGGCGGCTCCACGCTCATTTCGCCGGAGGAGGCAGTGCGGCGGCCGCCGCGTCACCCGACTGGCCGATGGCATTGAGGGAGGCCAGTCTCTCATGACATTTACTGGACCTTCTACTTCATCGCATATGCGCGGTCGTGCGGGCCAACGGTCAGGAAGACGATAGTTTCGTCTGGCCGATCGTCACAGAAACAGTATTCACACTCCGGTATCCGACGGCATTCCTCACAGATGACAAAGATAATCCGGAAATTGCGGTCCACTCGCGCGCTACGGCAGCCGCGCAGATTTAGTTTGCCACCCCCACCCTCCAGTACCTCGGTATTGGTATATGGATCGGCTATCACCCGATCGCTTCGCCGTTTGATGCGCTTGCGGATACCCGCGTAGCGGCGAAGGTTGCGGACGAAGCGCTCCTCAAATACGGCCTGGTATTTCTTCTCACTCACTCCAGACCTCGGCATAAGAATACAACTTGATTCTGCCTTCCGCCTTCCGGCGAAGGATTTCACGTAGATCGTCGTAGAGCGGAGAATCGGGTTTGAGGCGGAGTATCTTCGTCCGTTGAGTGACCGCGCGAGTCAACTCCTCACGCACAATGCGTCGGATCAGCGGCTCCAGGACGCGGGCCAGTTCTTTGGGGTTGACAGCGATCGTCGGTGTCGGCGTTTTCATATCTCCGGCTAAGCCTTTCTTTCTCCCGATTGGCCTACGGTGAGGATTGTATCACTGCCGGCAGGCACTTACAATCCCTCCGCCACCACCCTCTGCCTCCCCACCTCGATCAACTCCATCACCGCCGCTGCTAAACTCTCGCCAACCTTGATCGTCGGCGGCGGGGTGGACTCGCCTTCGGCGGCCGGCTCGGTCAGTTCGCGGACGCGCGCCAGGCGCGCGGCCAAATCGTCGGGCAGGCGGCCGGGTTCGACGAGGTCGGATTGGACGAGGCGCGGCGAGGGGAGGTCGCCGCTCGGGTCGCGATCGGCTTTGTAGAGCACGAGGAATGAAGTCAGCGCCCAACCCAGCGCCTCGCGGATGGGGCGCAACACCTCTTCGGGGAAGCCGCCCTTGAGGACGACCTCGGCAAGAGCAAGGCGTTTGGCGGCGAGGTCGAAGCCCTCGCGCGCTTTCTTGAGTTGGTGATCGAGTTTTTCGCGCCCGCTCGCGCCGGCCGGTGAAGGCAGGGCCGTGGCGCGAAACGGTTCGTCGTCGGGCACAGCAGGAGCGGCAGGCAGGAGCGCGGTGAGTGCGCGGTAGCCTTCCTGTTCCATCAGATGCAGCGGCGGTGAGTCTGG
>JACQED010000383.1 GCA_016200785.1 Chloroflexota bacterium | reverse complement strand
TCCATGCGCAGGGTGATGCCCTTTTCGCGGAATTGCCCACCGAGGCGCGTGATGGCGTCGTCGATCACGCCGACCACGTCCACCGCCTCAGGCTCGAGTCTGAGCGTGCCGGTATCAATGGCGGTGACGCGGATGAGATCGTCGAGCAATGAGCCCATGCGCTCGGTGGAAGACTTCACCCGTTCGAGGAATTTGCGCTGGAGCGCGCCGATGATGCCGACCGACTCGCCCAATAACAGATCGGTGTAACCGCTGATCGACGACATGGGCTGGCGCAGTTCCTGCGCGATGGAGGCCACGACCTCGCCGTTTCCCGCCTGGCCGTTGCTGGTCGGCTCGGACGGTGCGGGCGCGGGAACCGCCGCCGCAGTCACGAGTTGAGCCTGCAGGTCTGAGGCCAGCGCCTCGGCTTCCGCCAGCTCTTCGCGCAGTTTCTTGGTTTCCTCTGCTTTCGAATCCAACTGGGCTATCGCATTTCGCAGCTCGCCCTCCAGCCGGGCGCGCTCGGTGATGGCCGCTTCGAGCGCGGCGCCGGTTTCGCTGTGTGCCTGAAGTTGCGCGGCGAGGCTCTCGGCGCGGCCGGCCTCGCGCTCGCTCTGCTGTTTGGTTTCGTCCAGCGCCAGCGCGAAGCGCTCGGCCTGGGCTTGATGGGTGCGTGCCTCGTTTCGCGCGTTTTCCAACTGGGCGTTCAGGTCGGCGAGGCGCCCGTCGAACGCCGCGAATCTTTCGGCGTTGAGGATCGTCGCGGCGATCGCCGGCACCGTCCCGGCCAGCAGGTCTTGATCGGCAGTGTTCCAATCGCGGTCGGTGTAGGGGGAAAGGACGACCAGTGCGCCGAGGTTGCGCCCGTCGGCGGTGACGGGCACGATCATCGCCGGGCCGACCGATTGGACGCCGAGCAGTTTGTTGAGCGCGTTGAGTTCGGCGGCGTGAGCGCTCGGCGCAAGGCGCGCGGGCCGCGCCGTAGTCAGCGCTTTGTGCAGGGTGGGCATCTCGGCGGTCGGCAGGGTGAAGCCGGCGAGGTGTTGGTCGCGGATGAGATCGAAGGCGCAGGCAAGCGTGGCGAGGCCGGAACCTTTCGGCGGCGTGATGAGCAATGTAAGGTCGGCCAGCAGGAACCGGCCGATGCCGGCAGTGATCCTTTGACAGACGCTCGTCGAATCGAGGCTCGTGCTCAGCGCGGCGAGGGACTCGGCCGCTTTGGCCGCGAGCGCGGCGCGCGGCTTTTCGGTCGGCGGCGCGGAAGCGCCAGCCGCCGGCGGAGGCGGGGCAGTGACGCTCGTCGGCGCATCGGGCGCGATTGCCGGCTGGCCCACCGCCCAGCGGAACGCCGTGACGGCGACCAGGGGCAGGGCAGCGAGTTCGGCTAATCGTTCTGCGCCGGGGAGGCTCGCGCCTTCGAGCGGAGCGATGAAATGGATGAAGTGGCCGATGAGAAGCAACAGCAGGAAACCGAGACCCGCGCCCCAATCGCCGGGACGCCGGATGAGAAGCGCGACGAGGCCGGCCAGCAGAAGGCCGATCTGAACGACCTCCCACAACGTTTCTTGAAGCACGCCGTTGTACGCCTGCCCCGCGTCGCCCGCCGGGAACCAAAGGATCGCGGACACGGCGTAGCCGAGCGCGGTGAGGATGACGAGGCCGATGACGAGGATGGCGGCGAGGCGCGCGCCGCGCGGGAAGATCAACGCCCAGCCGAGCGCGAGGATCGTTACCGTCGAGACAGCGCGATCGAGGGGCGGCAACACCGCAGCGGAGGCGACGACGCCAAAATAAGCGAGCAGTGAGACAATCAGCAGCGCAAGTCGTCCGACGATCGCGAGGGCCGAGGCAATCGCCAGCCGTCCGAGCGGGCTATCCCGGTTTTGCCACCATTGCCCGGCGGCGATGAACAGCGCGGCCTGCAGGGCCAGCAGTGTGACGAAGTGGAACACGAAGCTGCCGGGCGGCGCGGTGACGAGGGCGAGGGTTTGCGAGAAGAAGGGCATAGGAGTCAGGGATTATCTGCGGGGGATTATAGGCGGTTATGGAGAGGTGTGCAAGAAAGGTGCTGGGGCTTTCATTGACAACTTCTCCCTCCCCGGTTATAATCTGCCGCGTTGCCCCGGCGAAGTCTGGCTGGGGCAATTGCTTGAAACCCAATTTCCCCGAAAGGCGAGGCTCATGGCCCCGGCGCGGGCAACCGCGTAGAACCCTTTCGGACAGAAGAGAGGATGGGCAACACATGAAGTACGCGATCATCCAAAGCGGCTCGCGTCAGTTCCGCGCCGTCGAAGGCGCGACGATTGACGTCGAGAAACTCCCCGTCGAGGCCGGCGACAAGGTCGAAATCAACGATGTTCTGCTCGTCGCCGAGGACGGCAAGGTCACGGTCGGCACGCCCCACGTCGCCGGCGCGAAAGTCTCGACCACCGTCGTCGAGCAGTTCCGCGGCCCCAAGATTCGAATCTTCAAGTACAAAGCGAAGGAACGCTATCGCCGCAGAGCGGGGCATCGGCAGAGTTATACGCGACTCAAGATAGAAGAGATAGAAGGGAACTAATGGAAACGGGGAACTAAAGGAAGTCGCACAGTTCCCTCATTTCCTTGATTTCCCTTATTGCCTCTTCCAGAGGAATTTTCACAATGGCACACAAAAAAGGCGCCGGCTCCAGCCGGAACGGACGCGATAGCAAAGCCAAACGCCTCGGCGTCAAACGCTATGGCGGCGAATGGGTGCGCTCGGGCACGATCATCCTGCGCCAGCGCGGCACGCAAATTCACCCGGGCGAAAACGTCGGCCTCGGGCGCGACTACACGCTCTTCGCCACGATTGACGGTCAGGTGAAGTTCGAGAACCTGCCGGGAGGGCGCAAGCGCGTCTCGGTCATGAAAGCCGAAGCGACGGAAGTGAGCGCCTGAAATGAAAGCCGACATTCACCCCAAGTGGTTTCCCAACGCCAAAGTCGTCTGCGCGACGTGTGGCAACACCTGGACGACCGGATCGACGCGCGAGTTGATTCATACCGACATGTGCTCGAACTGCCACCCGTTCTACACCGGCACCCAGCGGCTGGTGGACACCGAGGGGCAGGTGGATCGCTTCATGAAGAAACTCGAGGCGCGCGATCAGGCCAAGGCGGCCGCCGATGCCCGCGCCTCGTCGCGCTCCTCGCCGGATCAGCCGGTCACCGTTCTCGAGCTCGGCACGCGACCCGAGGCGGCGCTCAAGCGCGCCGGCATCGAGACGATCGCGCAGGCCCTCATCCGTTTGCAAGAGGGCGGCGATGAAGCCATGCTCGACATTGAGGGTTTTGGACGTAAGAGTCTCGCCGATCTGAAGAAACGCTTGCGCCAGCGCGGCCTGCTGCCCGAGGTCGCCGAAGCCGAGGCCGAACCCGCCTAACGGATCACAGGGTTGCATCCAACAGGCGCGAAGAACGCTGCGATTCGCTTTGCGCTCTCCGCGCCTTTGCGGTTAATCTGCCGGGCGTTCCCTGGTCTCTCCGTTCCTTCTTCCGTTCACCATGAAGCACAACACCGGCTCAATCGAAGTCATCACCGGCTCGATGTTCAGCGGCAAGACCGACGAGTTGATCCGCCGCTTGCGCCGCGCCCGCATCGCGAAGCAGGCGGTGCAGGTGTTCAAGCCGGTCATTGACAATCGCTACGCCGTCGAAAAAGTAACGTCGCACGCCGGCACCGAGTTCGAAGCCACGCCGGTGTCCGAGGCCGGGCAGATACTCGAGCGGCTCGATCCCCGGACCACGGTGGTGGCGATTGACGAAGCGCAGTTCTTCGACGACGACGTAGCCGACGTCAGCCAGCGATTGGCCGAGCGCGGCCTGCGCGTCATCGCCGCCGGGCTGGATCAGGATTTTCGCGGCGAGCCTTTCGGCCCGATGCCGCGCCTGCTCGCGCTGGCGGAGGATGTTTCGAAACTTCACGCGATCTGTGTGGTGTGCGGCGCGGCCGCCTCGCGCACCCAGCGGCTGATCGACGGCCGGCCGGCCAACTACCACGATCCCGTCGTCATGGTCGGCGCGAGCGAGATGTACGAGGCCCGGTGTCGCGAGCATCATAGCGTTCCGGGGAAGTCGAAGTGAAACTCGCACTGGACGAATATCTTCTGGAAGTGCTAATCCCCGCCGAGGGCCTGCAAGCGCGCATCGCCGAACTCGGGCGCGAGATTTCCGCCGACTACGTCGGAAAGAATCCCCTGCTCATTTGCATTTTGCGCGGCGGCGTGATGTTTCTCACCGACCTGATGCGCCAGCTGGCCGTGCCGCACACGCTGGATTTCATGGCCGTGTCGTCTTACGGCGCGGGCGCGCGCGAGTCGACCGGCAGTGTGCGGATCTTGATGGACCTCGCGACCGACATCGAGCATCGCCACGTGTTGATCGTCGAAGACATCATAGACACTGGCCACACGATGCATTACATCGTGCAGGTGCTTCAGGCGCGCGGCCCGGCCTCGGTAAGAATCTGCACGCTCCTCAACAAAGCCGAACGGCGCGAGGTGGATGTGCCGATTGACTACGTTGGCTTCGACATACCCAACAAGTTCGTCTTTGGCTATGGCCTCGACCTCGACGAGTACTTTCGGAATCTGCCCTTTGTCGGCGTCGTGAAGCCCGGCGTGTTTTTGCCCTCTCAGCGCGTTTGATCCCGCTGGCCCGCGCGCCACTGTCTTCTGGCCCGACTCCCACAATCGTGACTCGTCACGAGACTCCTGAAAGAAGCCTTTCACGTTTCACGCCTCACGCACCCCGCATCGCGAACTCCTGGCCCTCTGTGCCATCCTGATCATCGCGCTCGCTCTGCGGACGTACCGGCTGAGTGAGATACCACCTGGCCTAACTCACGACGAGGCCGGACACGGTCACGACGCGGCGTCGATCCTTGACGGCTTCCACCCGATCTATTTCACTGTCGGTTACGGGCGCGAGCCTCTATTTGACTACTTCAACGTCGGCTTGTTCGCGCTCGCCGGGCGGTCGATTCTCATTTTGCGCTCATCGGCGGTTTTCTGGGGCCTCGTCGCGATTATCGCAACGTACCTCTGGGCGCGCGGCGCGCTCGGCGTGCCGGCCGCCCTCGGCACAGTGGCGCTGATGGCTGTGTCGTTCTGGCCGCTCGCCGTGAGTCGTCAGGCATTGCGTTCCGGAACGTTGCCGGGTCTGTTCGCGCTGGCGGCATGGGCGTGGTGGCGGTGGCATTACAAGGGAGTGGGGAAATCGGCGGGGGGTGACTCGAAACTTCGTTTTCTACGCCGGGCCACATTCCCTCTCCTCCTGGCCGCCACATTCTACACTTATCTACCCGCGCGCGGCTTGTGGGTTGCGTATCCACTCTTTCTCGTTTACCTCGCCGTTTTGCGTCGCACGCCCCAATCGCGCGTGAGGGGCGCTCCAACGGGTAAGGCCAACGCCCCGTCTTCGACCTCTGACCTCCAACCCGTTACCCCTACGCCCTGCCTCTCCACACTCCTCTCCCTCACCGCTTCCGCCCTCCTCGCCTTGCCGCTTTTTTACTATCTGTGGACTCACCCCGGCGCGGAGCAAAGATTGACGATGCTCGACGCGCCTTTGCAATCTGTGGCACACGGCGATCCTTCGGCGCTCATCGCTAACGTGCGTGACGGTTTGGCGATGTTCTTCTGGCCGGGGACGGGAGATCGCTTTTTGGCGTACAACATCCCCGGCAAGCCGATATTTGAGCCGTTGATGTTTGCCGCGTTTCTCGTGGGGCTTGGTGTCGCTGTTCGGCGCTGGCGTCAACCGCCTTATGCGTTCGCGCTGATCTGGCTCTTCGTCGGCATCGCGCCGTCATTGCTCATCGGGCCCGAGGCCGCGACGACGCGCAGTATCGGCGCGCTGCCCGCTATGTACGTTTTCCCTGCCCTGGCGTTTGA
>JACQED010000407.1 GCA_016200785.1 Chloroflexota bacterium | reverse complement strand
GGAGGAATTGCTGGCGGACCTGGAGAAGACCAAGCGGAGAGTCTTCGCCGAGCAATATGGCCGACCAGCCTGACAACAATACCAAATCAGCGTGCGGATCGCCAACAGAGCATTTTCCCCGAAATTGTCCCCCCCGCCTCTTTGCAGTACAATGCACTCGACATGACCACCGCTTCCCGCAGTGTCTTCGACCGCGAATTTGCCGAGGTGCGCGACAATTTGCTGCGCCTCGGCAGTTTGGTGGACGCGGCGATTGACCATTTGCTCGCCTGCTTGCGCGAGCGCGACGCCGCCCTCGCCCGGCAGGTGATTGACGACGACGCGGCTATCAACGATCTGCGCTTCAAGATCGAAGAAGAGTGCATGGTGATGATCGCGACGCAACAGCCGATGGCCGGCGATCTGCGCGCCATCGTCGCAACGATGAACGTCGTCAACGATCTGGAGCGCATGGCCGACCACGCCACCGGCATCGCCAAGACCGTGCTGCGAATGGGCGGCGAGCCGCTGGTGGACATTCCGCGCATGGCCGAGACGGTGCGCGAGATGCTGAAGCAAAGCCTCGACGCATTCCTGAAACGCGACATCGAAGCCGCGCGCGCCAACCGTCACGCCGTCGGCAGAGCCTTGCCGAACACGACTCGATCGGCCAGCGCCTCGACTCCCGGCAGCCGGCCGCCGAACCAGCGCCAGAGCCAGTATTTCTCGAACGCGACTTTGCTGAGATGCGAATACCGCGACGGCAGTTGGAGAGCCACAGCCGGATCGGGTTCGGTGTAGAAGTTCCCCGCGCCTACCGCGGCCCGCCCGTAGCCCGTCTCGACGATGCAATAGCCCTCCCCGGAAAACTCGGCCGGCTTGCCGGCGCGCATGACCTCGGCGGCGATGGTGCGCGCCACCGCCTCGGCCTGTCCGTGCGCGAACACGCCGGCTTTGGGCAGGGGCTTGCCGTTCGCCAGTTTGATCATCGTCACGTCGCCCAGCGCGTACACCCGCTCGAACGCGGTCGCCATCGTCCGCGGTTGGATCGAGACCCACCCTGTCTCGCCGGCCAACCCGGAGTCTTTTACTACCTGCGGGCAGCGGTGCGGCGGAATGGTCACAAGCAAATCGTACTCGACCTTCTTGCCGCCCTCAAACACTGACTCATGCCGCGCCGGATCAACCGCCGTGAGTTTGGCCTGCCCGCTGAACGCGATGCCTCGCGCCTCGACCATCTCCTTCAGCGCTTTGCCGACGACCGGCCCGGCCACCGGCATGGGCAGGGGTTCGGGGGTATAGGCACTCATCTCCACTTTGTCCCGAATGCCGCGCTGACGGAAGTAGTAATCGAGCAGCAGCGCGCCCTCCCACGGCGCGCCGGGACACTTGTACGGCATCCCGGCGACGACCAGCGCGACGCGCCCGCCGTCGAACTTCGCCAGCGCACCGCGCAGCCGCTCGGCCCCGCCGACGTCGTAATACCAATGCGCCGACTCCGCCAGACCGGGCACGGCTTGCGGAGCGAGTTCTGCGCCCAGGGCGACGACGAGATAGTCGGCGGCGAATTCGCCTGCGCTCGTCGTCACTTTGCGCGCCGCCGGGTCAATCGCCAGCACCTCGGCCTGCACGAACTCGATGCCGCGCTGGGGCAGGCGGCCGAGGTCGCCGGTGATCTGGGGCACGCCTCGCCAGCCGACCATCAGCCACAGCAGGCTGGGCGCGAAGACGTGCTGCCGACTCTTGTCCACGAGCACGACACGGTGCTCGCGGCCCAGGCGTTCGCGCAGGCTGTGCGCGGCCACCAGCCCGCCCACGCCGCCGCCGAGAATCAGGATCGTTTTGCCGCCGTTCATTTTCTCCTCCTTATCAAAAGATCAATACCTGGTCGGCCGCCAGCGTCCACTCGCCGAGCAGGTCCATGCTGCCGGACTGTATGCTTTCGATGGTAACCTGTGGCCCGATCCCGCGGGCCTTGGCGCACGTGCCTCAAGTGGCCACTTCGCTCCGGCGCGCGAGCGAACTCACCATCCGCTCAATGTTGTAATAGCCCTCGGGCGTCTCCTGCCCGGCGATGGCGCACTGCACACCGTCGCCGACGAGAAACACGCGCACGCCGGCCTCGGGCCGCTTGATCAGGTTCAACGCCAACCGCAGCGCGTTGTACGGGCGTTCGTTGCCATACGGCCCGTCGTTGATCACGATAAGATATTTCTTGGTGGGTTCAGCCATGGAGTTGGCTCCTTTCCACGTCTATGGGGTGATGATGATACATCCGTCCCTCACACCAGCGCCGCGCCGCAGTAGGCGCACAGCCGCCAATCGCTTTCGGTCACTTGGCCGCACCGGGGACAAATGTGCCGGGTGTAGAGACGACCCGCCGGGTCGTCTCTACCTGGGCCGGACAACGGGAGGCTGAAGGCGAAGGTGGAGCCGGCCCCCAGCCAACTCTGCGCCCAGATCTGGCCTTCGTGCGCCTCGACGATTTGCTTGGCGATGGTCAATCCCAGCCCCGAGCCACCAGTGGCACGGGCGCGCGAGCGGTCAGCGCGATAGAAGCGGTCGAATACGTGCGGCAAATCCTCCGGCGCGATGCCTGTCCCGGTATCGCGCACACTGATCAACACGCGCCCGTCACGTTGTTCGGCGCTCGTGGCGATCGTCCCGCCGGCTGGCGTGTGGCGCAGCGCGTTGGACAGCAAGTTGAAGAGCACCTGTGTGATGCGCTGCTCGTCGGCGGCGACCGGCGGCAGTGCCCCGGGCGCCTCGATTTTCAGCGTCACGCCTTTTTCGCGCGCCTTCGCCTCCAGCCCCTCGCTCACTTCGGCCATCACGTTGGAGAGTGAGATCGGCTGGCGCTCCAGCCGCAGTTGTCCGGCCTCGGCCAATGCCAGATCGCGCAGGTCGGCTACCAGGCGGCTGAGCACCACCGTCTGCCGGTGGACGGCGGCGACGTTCTCCGGCGTCAGATCGTAGACACCGTCCATCAGCGCTTCGAGATTCCCCTGAATGACGGTGAGCGGCGTGCGGAGTTCGTGCGCGATGTCGGCGATGATGTTGCGGCGCTGGATATCGGCGTGGGCCAGGCTTTCGACCATCTGGTTGAACGAGTGGGCCACCCGGCCGATTTCGTCGTCCGAGCGAATTTCGACCCGCCGACCCAGGTCGCCGCCGGCAATCGCCGCGGCGGCGCGCGACAGCGCCCGCAGCGGGGAGGTGATCTGCCGAAAGAGCAATGAACCCAACGCCAGCGCCAGCAGGCCCACGGTCGCCGACGTGACGAAGATCGAAAAGTTCACCGAGCGCAGAAAATCCTCGTCCGCCGGGTTGAGCACTGGCTCGATCATCGAGCCGACCAGCACCGTCCCGACGGCCTGGCCGTTCACGGTAATGGACACGCCGTTCTCGAGATGGCCGGGAGGATGCCGCTCGCCCGTGCTCGCCTTGCCCGTATCCGCTACCACCTGGCCGGAGGCGTCCAGCACCACGACCCGGTCGGCGACCGGGCCGGTGGCGCGCGTCACCTGAAACCATCCCTGCCAGTTCCCCATCATACCGGGGCCCATCATTCCCGGCCCCATCGTCCAGCCGGGTTGCGCTGGGACGGCAGTTGCGCGAAGCGTGCCGTCCCAACCCGGCGCGGAGGCGAGGAGAGTTTCGATGCCGTTCCAATTTCCATTCTCAGCGTAATACCCGGCCAGGAGCGAGGCCAGCGCGTTGGCCTGCGCCACGTCGTCGGAGAGCACCCGGCGGCGCAGTTGGGCCGCGGTCGAAAGTCGCACCGAGGTCACCATGACTACGACGCCGACGGCGATCACGCCGAGGAAGACGCCTATCAAACGGGTCCAGAGGCTGTGTCGCATGTCGGCCTCTCAAGTGGCGCGTGTCGTGTGGCGCGTGACGCGCCAGCCGTCACTCGTCACCCGTCACCCGGCAGAAGCGATACCCCACGCCGCGCACCGTCTCAATGAAGCGGGGGTTTTGGGGATCGTCGCCGAGTTTCTTTCGCAGGTTCTTGATGTGAACATCGATCGTCCGCTCGTAGCCCTCGTAAGCGTTTCCCTGAACCCCGTCGAGGAGTTGCAGGCGGCTGAAGACCTGCCCCGGGTGCTCGATCAGCAACCTGAGCAAATCGAACTCCATCGCCGTCAGGTCGAGCGTTTGGCCGTCCACCGAGGCGGCACGCCGCTTGACGTCCAACGTGATGCCCGCCGCCGAAATCGTTTCCGGGCGCCTCCGGCCAGGAGTTCCTTCGGCCCGGCGCAGGACGGCGCGGGCGCGGGCAACGATCTCGCGCGGGCTGAAAGGCTTGACGACGTAGTCGTCTGCGCCGAGTTCCAGCCCGATCAGCCGGTCGGTCTCTTCAAGCCGCGCGGTGAGCATGATGATGGGCACGTCGGAGGCGCGCCGCATTTCCCGGCACACGTCCAGGCCGTCCATGCCCGGCAGGTTGAGATCCAGAATGACGAGATTGGGCCGTTCGTAGCGAAAGACCGCCAGCGCCTGGCGGCCTTCGCCAGCGGTGACGACGACGAAGCCGGCGCGCTCCAAGTAGGCGCGCACCAGCCGGACGATCTCCGGTTCATCGTCAACGACGAGAATCTTTTGGGACATAGCCGATAGCAGATGGCGGGTAGCAGATGGCAATCAGCCATTAGCCATCGGCCATCAGACATCCGCGATACGCCGCATCACGTCAACGCTGCGCCACACGAGGGGCATACGTTCCAGCCCGGCCGAATCTCCCGGCCACAGGTCGGGCAGGCGCGCGCCGGTGTGGGCGTCGCCACAGGGGGCGGCGCTGGCGGTTTGGGATTGTTCGACAACGATCGCAACAGGGCCGTCAGCCCGCCGCCCACGAGCAGCACGACGATCAGAAGCGGCGCGCCGATCACGATGAGCGGGATCAGCAGCATGAACAGTAAGCCGGCGCCCATCATCATTTTAGCACCTCCTCGCTCAAGCGGCTACGCGCCTGCACGGCTTCCAGTTCCGCGGCTTTGGCTTCGAGTTGCGCGCGCAGGTCGTCCAGCCGGGCCAGATCGGCGCGCAGCGCCTCGGCTTGCTGTGCCAACCGGTCACGGCTGGCGGCCAGATCCGTTTTCTCGGTCAATGGGCGGCGGACGACGTCGTCATCGCTCCCGGTTGCCAGCGCGTCGCGCGCGGCCTGCTCTTTACCGACAATGCGCTCATCCAATCCGGCCACGCGGGCTTCCAGATCGGCCAGCACTTTCTCGGAGGCCGCGCGGGCTTGCGCCAGTTGGCCGAGCCGGGAATGGAGGCCGCACAGGGCCTTGGTGATTTCGATGTCCCCACGGCCGGTGTCAACGAATGCGCGGCGGGCGCGGGCGCGGTGCACGGCCAGGTCGACCGGGCGAAGTTGGCCGCGATCGGCCAGCGCGCGCAGGGCAGTGAAAACGTCTTCGTCGATCTGGCCGTCGCCGTACATCTGGTACAACTGAGTGACGAGTGGCGCGTGGCGCGTGACGGGGGGCGAGTGACCTGACACCCGGCACTCGTCGCCCGGCACTCGTTGATCGATCAGCCGGTCGGCTAGATAGAACAGGTCGCCCAATGGCGATCCGCAGCCCATGGCTAGGCCGGCTCTGGCGTCGCTTCAGCCCGGAGGCGTTTCAGGTCGCTCTCGATGGTCGCCGCGCGGGTCAGGCGGGCCAGTTCACGGTCAATGTCGTCGCCGTCGGGCGCGAGGGTGTCGTCCAACGCGCCGGTCGCGATCAGGTCGTCAATCGCTTCCACCCGCGACTGCATTGCCTGGATGCGGGCTTCGGCGCGCGCGATGGCGTGCCCGGCGTCGGCCAGGTCTTTGGAGATGCCGGTGGCGGCTTCTTTGACCTGCAACTGCGCCCGCGACGAGTCGTACAACGCCTTCAGTTCTTCCTTCTTGGCCTGGAAGAGTTCGATCTTCTGCCGCATATTGGCCTGGCTGGTCTTGAGGCTTTCGACCTGGGCGTCGAGCGAGGCGATGTTGCCGTTGAGGGAGTTCAGGCGTTCCTGGGCGGCGGCCTTGCGCTCCAGAGCGCGGGTGGCCAAATCCTCGCGTCCCAGGCGCACGGCCTGGCGGGCCTGCTCCTCTGCCTGGTCAACGGCTTTCTGCGCCTGGCCGCGCTGGGCTTCCAGCGTGCGCCGCGCGGTTGAGACTTCGACCAGGCTGTCGCTGATCTGGCGCAGGCTGGCCTGCAGGCGCGTCAGGCTGTAGTCGAGACTGGCGCGCGGGTCTTCGACGCCGTCGAGGGCCTGGTTGACTTTAGCGCCGAAGATGGCTTGAAGTCGGGCGATGAAATTCATGGTGGCCTCCGTAGATTTTGGATTGCTGATTTCTGATTGTTGATTGATCGGTCCAATCAGCAATCAGCGATCAACAATCAGCAATT
>JACQED010000406.1 GCA_016200785.1 Chloroflexota bacterium | reverse complement strand
GGCGTGGGAGTAGACGGCGTCGACCTCGACGCGGCCAAAGAACGCTCCACCATCGTCACTAATACCCCTTTCGCCAATTCGGTGTCAGTCGCCGAACTCGCCATCGGCCTCATGTTTTCGCTGGCGCGCTCGATTCCCTCTGCGGTGGCCACGACAAAAGCCGGGCAATGGGCGCGCCCGATGGGCATCACACTCGCGGCGAAAACGGTGGGCGTGATCGGCCTCGGCGCGATCGGCAAGCAAGTGGCAATGCGCCTGCGTCACTTTGACTGTGCGCTGGTTGCGCACGATCCGGTGGCCGACGCGGCTTTCGCCGCCGTGCACGGAATCGAACTCGGCGCGCTCGACGATCTTCTTAGCCGCGCCGATTTCGTGACGTTGCACGTGCCCCTGCTCCCCACAACACGAGGCATGGTCAATGCCGCCTTCCTCGCTCGCATGAAAGTCGGATCGTTTCTGATCAATACGGCGCGCGGAGAGCTGATAGACGAGACCGCTCTGCTTGATGCCTTGCAAAGCGGTCGCTTGCGCGGGGCGGCCCTCGACGTGTTCAGCAAAGAGCCTCCGGGTGATTTGCCGCTGCTGAGACTGCCGCAGGTGATTGCCACATCCCATATCGGCTCCCACACCGACGGCGCGACGAATGCGATGGGCTGGACTGCCCTGCGCGACTGTCTCGCCGTTCTGCGCGGCGAACAGCCGGCCCATCGTGTTGCTTGAGGAAGGCACGTCCGCCCGTGACAAAACAGGAAACACTGAGAAGGATTCATGAGATCGGCCTGGTGGCCGTACTGCGCGGCCCGTCGCCGGAACTGACCATTAAGATGGTTGACGCGTTGGTGGAAGGCGGCGTGCAGGCCGTCGAGATCACTTACAGCACGCCCAGTGCCGCGCACGTCGTAACGGCGCTCGACAAGCAGTACGGCGAACACATCGTGCTTGGAATGGGCACGCTGACCGAACTGGCGCAGGTTGACGAGGCGCGAGCCGCCGGCGCGCAGTTTCTCGTCACGCCGCATTGCGATCCCATGCTGGCGCGGGCGCTCGTCGCCACCGGCTTGCCGGCCATGATCGGCGCGCTGACGCCGACCGAAGTTGAACTGGCGCACCACCTGGGGAGCGACGTGGTCAAAATCTTCCCGGCGTCGCTCGTCGGGCCCGGTTACTTGAAGAGTCTGAGAGGCCCTTTTCCTCACATCCCCACCATGCCTACGGGCGGCGTTAGCGCGGACAACGTGGGCGAGTGGTTCGCCGCCGGAGCATTCGCAGTAGCGGCGGGAAGCGAACTTTGCCCGACGGGCTGGGCGAAGGAGGGCCGCTTTAGCGACATCACCCAACGCGCCAAAGAATTCTGTGAGGCGGTGAGGCAGGCCCGACGGCGTGAGTGATCAAGACCCGGGCCGCTACCGGATCATCGCCCGAGAAGTCCCGACGTTCTACTTTATCGGCGTGACAACCGGTAGTTCGTCGATCATGAAGGTCTTTCCTAGCTGGGCCAGAGAGTTGGGCCGCCCCGAGGTTGCCATGCTGGGAGTTGACCTCAAGCTGCACGACGAGGCTGAGGCCTACCGGCAGGCTGTTGCTCAGATCAAATTTGACCCGAACTCACTCGGCGCGCTTGTCACGACGCACAAGATTGACCTATACGAAGCCGCGCGCGACATGTTCGACTTTCTCGACCTGCACGCGCAAACGTGCGGCGAGGTTTCGTGCATCTCCAAGCGGGACGGCGCGCTGGAGGGGCATGCGAAAGACCCCATCACCTCGGGACTGACGTTGGACGGGATTCTTGGCGAAGGCTATTTCGCCCACACCGGCGGCGATGTGCTTTGTTTCGGTTCGGGCGGCGCGGCGACGGCGATCGCGCTGTGTTTTGCCGGCAAGTCAAGTGCCGCCGATCGCCCGCGCCGCTTCACGCTCGTCGATCGCTCGCCAGAACGACTGGATAGACTCAAGAGAATGCTGGACCGCCGGCACACAGACGTTGCGTTCGACTATTTCTGCAACGACGATCCGGAACGCAATGACGCTCTTATGCAGCAGGCGCCCGAGGGCACGCTCGTGATCAACGCTACCGGGATGGGCAAGGACCTCCCCGGCTCGCCGATAACCGACCGGGGCCTCTTTCCGCGCAATGGCATCGCCTGGGAGTTGAACTATCGAGGCGAGATATATTTCCTGCGCCAGGCGCGCTCTCAACGCGAATCTCGCAATGTGCGCGGCGAGGATGGCTGGGTGTATTTCCTTCACGGTTGGACGCAGGTCATCTCACAGGTCTTTCACATCGAAATCAGCGGCGAGCTGTTTGATCGTCTCGCGGCCATTGCTAAGGAGGTTTCCAGGTGAAGACATTCCTCCTCGCGCACGACTTAGGCACGACGGGCAATAAAGCGACGCTGTTCGACGATGGGGGTCGCCTGATCGCCAGCGCCTTCAGTGGCTATCAGGTTCACTACCCCCAGCCGACGTGGGCCGAGCAAGACCCCGGCGACTGGTGGCGCGCCATCGTCGAGACGACACGCAGGTTGCTGACCGAGTCGCGAGTCCCGCCCGGCGACATCGCGGTCGTGAGTTTCAGCGGCCAGATGATGGGCTGTCTGCCAGTGGATGCCGCCGGACGTCCTCTCCGCCGGTGCATCATCTGGGCCGACCAGCGCGCCGTCGCGCAGGCCGCGCGGCTCGCCGAGCGCGTCGGCGAAGAGCGTCTGTATCGCATCACCGGCCACCGCATCAGCCCCACTTACAGCGGTCCGAAGATCATGTGGGTGCGCGAGAACGAGCCACAGGTCTTCGCGCAGGCGCACAAGTTCCTGCACGTCAAAGATTACATCGCCCATCGCATGACCGGCGCGTTCGTCACCGATCGCTCCGACGCCAGCGGCATGAATCTGTACGACCTCGACG